>SKNP01000405.1 GCA_007120485.1 Nitriliruptoraceae bacterium | reverse complement strand
CCGGGGCGTCGCGCCGTGGGTCACCCGCCCACCGAGCCCGGGAACCGTTACCGTGCTCATGGCCGGGGTCGCGGACCGGTCGTCGTCGGACCGGTCGTCGGTCCGGACGGCGTCGGTCCGGACGGCGTCGACCGGGACGTCGTTGATGTCCCGCCGGAGGTGACCCGTGACGTCGAGGTGCTCCGCCGGCGACCACGATGGTGATGCGGCACGGGGAAGGGAACAGCCAGTGAGCGACGACCGACCGGACGAGCCCCGCGACCCGTCACCGGTTGCCGGCGACGAACGAGATGCAGGCGGTGAGCCGGCCGAAGGCGGGGGTGGATCGCCGATGGAGCAGGCCCAACTCGACGACGCGCTCACCGCCGATGAGCAGGCGGTCGTCGATCACACCACGGCGATCCCCGACGATTCCGACGCGGACCTATGGGCGTTCCAGTTCGACTCGTCGCTGCGTGCGCAGGAGGCGCTGCTCGCCGCCATGCGGATGAAGGCGCGCGGCCAGCTGCAGCTCGAGGACGCGGCGATCGTCGCCAAGGTGCGCGGCAAGGTCCGCATCACCCAGACCAAGGACGTCTCCACCTCGCAGGGGGCGATGGGTGGCGCGTGGATCGGGATCCTGGCCGGCCTGCTCGCCGGCCCGGGCGGTCCGTTGATCGGCGGCGCGCTGGGGGCGGCCGCCGGCGGCCTGTTCGCCAAGCTGCGCGACATCGGCATCGACGACGATCAGATGAAGCGGATGGGCGAGGAGCTCGAGGAAGGCGAGGCCGCGCTGTTCCTGCTCGTGGAGGACTGCCACCGCATGCGGGCGCTCCACGAGGTCTCGCGGTTCCCCGGGACGCTGTTGGCCTCCACCGCGGACCCGGAGCTGCAGGAGACCGTCCGCGAGCGGTTGGCCGTCGACCCTTGGAGCTGACGCCGGTCCGGGTCCTGCCTGGTCGTGCGGCGTCGCGGCCACGGGGACCGGTGCCCGTCCCGGCGGCCCAAGCGTCGGGAGCCGGCCACGGCGACCGGTGCCCGTCCCGGGGGCTGCCACCGGCGGGAGCCACCCCCCGCCGAGCCCGGGGAGTGACGGGGGTACGGTCGAGGCCATGCCACCAACGGTCCGAGCCGACGACGCCTGGTTGACCGACCCCGTCGAGAGCGGGCCGTCGGCCGGGTTCGGCGTCTACCTGCACGTGCCGTTCTGCCACCACCGGTGCGGCTACTGCGACTTCGCCACCGCCGCGGTCGGTGATCAGGCACCGGACGACGCGCACGCGTTGTTCGAGCGCTACACCGCCGCGTTGATCGCGGACCTCCGCCGGCAGGTCGCCGCCGGGCCCCGTGCGCACGCGCCCGCCGGTGCGGACATCGCGCCGAGCTGGCCGCGGGCCACCTCGGTGTTCCTGGGTGGTGGCACCCCGACGTTGCTGCCGCCGCCGACGTTGGCGCGGATCCTGTCGGCGGTCCGCGATGAACTCGACGTCGCGACCGACGTGGAGATCACCGTCGAGTGCAACCCGGAGACCGCCAGCGAGGAGCTGTTCGGCACGCTCGCCGATCAGGGCGTGACGCGGCTGTCGATGGGCGTGCAGTCGTTCGCGCCGCACGTGTTGGCGACGCTCGAACGCGGCCACACCGCGGACACGCCGCTGGCCGCCGCCGAGCTCGCCCGCGCGTGCGGCATCCCCGCGATCAGCCTCGACCTGATCTACGGCACCCCCGGCGAGTCCGAGGCCGACTGGCGCGACACCCTCGAGCGGGCGATCGCGGCCGGTGTCGAGCACCTGTCGGCCTACGCGCTCACGATCCACGCCAACACGCCGTTCGGGCGCCGGGTCGGCCAGGGGGCGTTGGCGAGCCCCGACGACGATGTCCAGGCCGACCGGTTCGACCTCGCTCGGGAGCTGCTGTCCGGTGCCGGGTTCGAGCACTACGAGGTGTCCAACTTCGCGCTCGGCTCGGCGCATCGCAGCCGCCACAACCTGCTGTACTGGCGTCACGGGGACTACCTGGGTCTCGGGGTCGGCGCACACGCGCACCTGGCAGGACGACGGTGGTGGTCGACGCGGTCCACCGAGCGCTACCTGGAGGCGGTCGAAGCCGCCGAGGTGACGCCACCGAGGGCTTCCACTGGCGGTGCGGCGCGTGCCGGCGCTGATGGTGCGGCGCCCGCGGCTGCCGGCGGTCCGACGCCCGCGCTCGCCGACGGCCCGACCCCCATCAGCGGCAGCGAGGTCCTGGACGCGACGGAGCGGGCCGAGGAGCGCCTGCTGCTCGGGCTTCGGGTGCGCGAGGGGTTGCATCCGGCGGACGTCCCGCCCCTGGAGCCGCTGGCGTTGGAGGAGGTCATGGACCTCGGGCTGATCGAGACCGCGTGTGGCCGGCTGCGATGCACCGACCGCGGCTGGTTCCTGCTGGACTCCGCGGTCGACCGGTTGCTGGTGTAGGTGGTGGTGCTGGCCGCGGACGAGGTGTCACGAAGCCCGGATGGGTGAGGAGACGACGTGAGCGGGAGCTTCGACGAGCGGGCGGCGACGTGGGACGACGACCCCGCCACCCTCGAACGCGCGCAGGAGGTCGCGGACGCGGTCCGGGCCAGCGTGCCGCTCGAGCCAGCGATGCGGGTGCTCGAGTACGGCGCGGGCACCGGGCTGCTGACGCAGCACCTCGTCGACCGGATCGGGCCGGTGACGCTCACCGATCCATCGCAGGGGATGCGCGAGGTTCTGGTGGCCAAGTGTGGCGACGGAGTCTTCCCGGACGCGCGTGTCGTGGACCTCGATCTGTCACGCGATCCGGTCCCGGCCGACCGCTACGACCTGGTCCTGTCGATGATGGTGCTGCACCACATCGTCGATCTACCGCCGGTGCTGGCCGGGTTCGCGCAGCTACTGGAACCGGGCGGCTGGCTGGCGATCGCCGATCTGGAACGCGAGGACGGGTCGTTCCACGACGAGGGTTTCGAGGGCCACCACGGCATCGACCGCGACGACCTCGCCGGCTGGCTGGCCGACGCAGGGTTCGCCTCGGTCAGCTTCCGTGGCGCGGGAGCGACGATCAAGCATGACCGCCCGTATCCGTTGTTCCTGGCGGCCGCGCAGCGGGGGAGCGCTTCGTGATGGACCTGGCGG
>SKNP01000169.1 GCA_007120485.1 Nitriliruptoraceae bacterium | reverse complement strand
GCAAGATCAAGCCGAACCAGGACGTCAAGACCGAGATGATCGGCCTGTACTGGCACTTCGTCGACATCATCTGGGTCGTGATCTTCACCGTCGTCTACCTGATCCCGGAGATCGCGGTCCTCGCCTGACCGCGAGCCCCCGCCTGCACCGAGGCACCTGCGGAGGTCCACCCATGAGCAGCACCGACGCGCCGGACCGCACCCACGGGTCCGACGAGCACCACCACCCGACACCCCGGCAGTACGTCAACATCGCCGTGGTGCTGGCGGTGCTGACCGCGCTCGAGGTCTCGACCTACTTCTTCGACTTCGGCGTGATCGCGATCCCGTTGCTGATCGTGCTGATGATCGTGAAGTTCCTGTACGTCGCCGGTTGGTTCATGCACCTGAAGTTCGACAGCCCGGCTTTCAAGACGCTGATGTACACCGGCCTGGGCTTCGCCTTGGTGCTCTACATCCTGACGTCGGTGATCGTGCTGTTCGACTCCGCTCCGACCGTCTGATGCCGCACGACCCGTCGCACCGCCCGTCCGGCCGGTCCTTCGCCGACCCCGCTCCTCGATCTGCGACACGTCACCCCAGGGGGACGCTGTGAACCACGACTTCCGCAGCCGCGTCATCATGCCGATCGTGCTGCCCATCCTCGTGCTGCTGACGATGGCGGCCTTCATCGGTGCGATCGCCGCGTCGTTCCTGTGGAACACCAACGCTGGCGCGCTGATGCTTGCCTCGGTCGCCGCCGGCGGGATCCTGTTCACCGTCAGCCTGGCAACCAGCCAGGACGAGCTCGGCAAGGCCCGCGGCGGGGTGCTGGTGTTCGCGGCCGTGTTGCCGATCGCGGTCGGTGCGGCCTACGCGGCCGGGCTGCTGGGGGGTATCGACGACGAGGACCGCAAGATCAACGTCGAACCACTGGTCCAGTTCCCCGAGGACGCCCCGGTGATGGCCGCGGAGAACTCCCAGGACTTCTGCCTGCTGGACGAGGAGACCGGGGACTGCGAGACCACCGACAGCTGGGAGGTCGTGCCGTCGCAGGAGGAGGAGAACCTCTCCTTCGTGTTCGAGAACCTGGAAGCCGGTGTCCCTCACAACGTCGTCATCGCCGAGCTCGAGGGCAGCGTCGACGATCCGGAGCAGGGCGAGGACATCACCGGCAGCGAGTTGGTGACCGGCGTGACCACCGACTACTACGTCGATGAGGACATGGACTGGGACGACCTGCCGGACGAGTGGTACTTCTACTGCACCGCCCACGTGAACATGAACGGCGTCGGCACGGTCGCTGACGACGCCTGAGGGGCCGCGTGCCAGTCGTGGGGGCCGCGCCAGGAGGTGGCCCCGGTCACGGAGCCGCGGGGACGGTCAGTACGAGCCGCTGACGTAGTCCTCGAGCTGCTTCGCCTCGTCGGCCAGTTCCTCCATCCGCCACTTGACGATGTCGCCGATGGAGACGATCCCGATCAGCGCGTTGTCGTGGACCACCGGCACGTGACGGATGCGCCGTTCGGTCATCATCACGATCAGGTCGTTGGTGCTGGTCGACCGGTCGCAGACCGTCACGTCGGCGCTCATGATGGATCCGACCGTCTCCTGTAGCGCATCGGCGCCGGTCTCGGCCAACCGTCGGACGATGTCGCGTTCGGAGATCACCCCTTCGACATGACGGTCGTCCTGCGAGACCACCAGCGCGCCGACGTTGAACCGCTGCAGCTCGGCCAGCGCATCGGTCAGGGTCGACCCCGGGGCGATCGTGCCCACGTCGTGTCCCTTCCGATCCAGGATCGTGCTCACCGGGATACCCATGGTCGCGCTCCTCCTCGACGGCTGACGACGGTGGTGACGACACCTTGCCTGCTGGATGGCCTCCCGGCTACCCCCGATCCTCCGGCAACCCGATCCTCGCGCCATCCCCGCGCAGCGACGGTGCCAGCGCCTCGGCGAGGGCCAGGCCGACGGCGCGGTGCGCGGGCGCTGGCCAGTGGATGCCGTCGGGGTTGAGCGATCCGGTGTGCGGACGGATCAAAGGCCAGGCGGCCACGGCCCGGAACCCGTGCGCGACGGCCAGCGACAGCTGCTCGGCTTCCGCTTTCGGGTGTTCCGGATGGCGGTCGCCGTAGTAGGTGGACCGGTGACTGGTCGGACCGAGCGCCACACCGGCTGCGCGGCCCCAGGTCAGCCCCCGGACGTGATCGAGCAACTGGCCGTACAGCCGATGGAACTCCCCGGCCGGTGTGCGACGTCCACGTCCCCGTCGGATCCGGACCAGGCGCGGGTAGGCCGCGTGCAACCGGGACCGGACCGTCCGGCGGACGGATGCGGGGCGGAGGAACGGCACCAACGCCTGGAGGGATGGCGGGACACCGGCCGGCGCATGATCGAAGCTGCCGACCCCGACCACGACCGCATCGGCGGGACCGATCACCTCGAACTGGGCGTGGCGGTCCTTGGTGACCAGCCGGACCGCGTCGCGGACCGTGGATCCCGGCTGCGCCAGCACCGTGCAGTCGATCGGGCGGCCCAGTCGCTCGCCCAGGTGGGTCGCCAGGACGTTCGGGTACAGCGTCGGCTCGTCCGGTAGCTGGGGACCTCGGTGGTCGGTGAACGCCGTCGAGTCGCCGATCACCACCACCCGCAGCGCGACCTCGCCGTCCGACCGGCCTGACGCTGCGCGGTACGTCACCCGGAGGGCACGGCCGCGCGGTCGGCCGTCGAGGTGGGCGCGGGATCGTTGGGCAGCACCGGTCGTGGCCGGGCGCGGACCCAGGTCAGCACCGTCATCAGCCACACCAGCGCCGCGCCGAAGATGTGCAACGAGACCAGCTCCGGGGGGATACCCAGCCAGTACTGGAGGTAGCCGACCGCTCCCTGCGCGAGCTGGACGATCAGCAACAGGCGGATCGCGCGACGCAGGCCCGGCGGTCCGCTGCGCCAGGTGACCGCCACGCTCGCCACGGTCAACCCGATGAGCAGCCACACGGCGTCGGCGTGTGCGATGGCCATCACGCGGATGTCCAGCCCGAGGCGGGGGGCACCGACATCGCCGCCGTGCGGACCGGAGCCCGTGACCAGCGTGCCGAGCACCAGCACGGCGGCAGCGACGACCAGGATGGCGGTCGTCGCGTGCTGGACGCCGGTGGATGGTGGCGGGGTGGCCGTCTGCGGCCGTACACGCTCATGCAGGATCACAGCGGCGGCGATCAGGACCATCGACAGCAGGAAGTGGCCAGCCACGGTCAGCGGGTACAGCCCGGTGAGCACCGTGATGCCGCCGAGCAGCGCCTGGGCGAGCACGCCGAGCGGCAGCACCCACGCGAGGCGCTCCACCGTCGTGGTGTGCGGCCGGGTCTTGCGGACCTGCCACCAGACGAGGACGGTGGACGCCAGGACCGGGAAGGTCAGGAGCCGGTTGCCGAACTCCACGGCGGCCTGCCAGCCGGCATGGTCGCCGCCGGCCACCGGGGCGATGTTCGTGCCGTCGCAGGTGGGCCAGTCGATGCAGCCGAGGCCAGACCCGGTGACGCGCACGACGCCGCCGGTGACCACGATCACGACGTTGGTGATGATCGCGGCCAGCGCGAACCACCGCAGCAGGCGCCACGCACGGGGCTCGGCTGGAGGGCTCGCGACAGGCTCGGACATGCGGCGGAGGATACCTCCGGGCCGGTCGGGTGCGGTCCTGCGCGCGTACGCGTCATCGGTCTCGATCGCCCTCGTCCCCCGCGTGTGTCGGGGTGTGCGCCACGGGGTCGACGGTCGCACGACCTCCGCGACCATGCGTACCCTCACACCCATCCCCAACCCCGGCCACCCGCGAGGTCACCGTGTCCTCCACCGGTCCGTCCGTCGCCGTGCCGGCCCGCACGCACCGTCGCCGTGCGATCCTCCTCGCGCTGCTCGGCGCCTTCCAGCTGTGGATGTGGGGCACCCGGTTGTGGAACCAACTCCAGAGCACCGAGGGGGTCTCGGCCGCGTTCGTCGGGGTCCACGTCACGCTGTTCACCGCCGGCATCGGGGTCGGCATCGTGCTCGGCGTGCTCGCGTGGCGCCTGTGGCGTGAGGCGGCGGCCGCGGAGCGCCCGGAGCTGACGGATGCGACGTCCCGGTGAGCGACCGCTCGAGTCCCGACGCCGAGCCGGCGGCGGACGCCCACGCTGACCGGGTCGTCGCGTCTGCCGTCGGGCCGATGCACGAGGCGGGGCGCTACGAGTCGCGGGACGGGGCGTTGCGGCGCGTGCGCCGCTACGTGCTGGTCACCAAGCCGCGCATCATCGAACTCCTCCTGGTCACCACCGTCCCAGCGATGGTCGTGGCCGCGGAGGGCTGGCCCTCCACGTGGCTGGTCGTCGCCACCCTGATCGGCGGCACCCTGTCCGCCGGGAGCGCGAACGCGCTGAACAACTTCCTGGATCGCGACCTCGACCGGGTGATGGCCCGGACCTCGAGACGGCCGACCGCCACGCAGGAGGTCACCGCCCGGGGTGCCTTGGGGCTGGGGCTGGTGCTGGCGGTCCTGGGCTTCGCCTGGTTGGCGGCGTTCGTCAACCTGGTCGCTGCCGCGCTGGCGACCGGGGCGATCGCCTTCTACGTGTTCATCTACACGCTCGGGCTCAAGCGTCGCAGCTCCCAGGGGGTGGTCATCGGTGGCATCGCCGGCTGCGTCCCCGTGCTGACCGGTTGGGCTGCGGTCACCGGGGGATCGTTGGCTGACCCACGACCGTGGCTGCTCTTCGCGATCATGCTGTGGTGGCAGCCGCCGCACTTCTGGGCGTTGGCGATGAAGTACCGCGAGGACTACGCCCGTGCCGGGCTGCCGATGCTGCCGGTCACCCACGGCAACGACGAGGCCACCCGACACATCCTGCTCTACAGCTACTTGCTCCTGCTGCTGGTGCTGCTCTACATCGCCGGCGCGTTCGCCGGATGGATGTTCACCGGCGTGTCGTTGGTGCTGACCGGCGGGTGGCTGCTGCTCGCGCATCACCTCCGTCGGGAGCGGACGGTCGAGGCTGCCATGCGGTTGTTCCACTACTCGACGGTCTACCTCGCGCTGCTCTTCGTCGCGGCGGCGGTCGACGCGGCCTTCTGACGCTGGCTGGTCGCCTTGCCGGAGCTTGACCTCCCGCGCTCGACCGGCTGAACTCGCTGGCAGGCGAGCGGAGGGAGACCGCATGGGAGCCGACACGCTGGCGGTACGCGAGGAGATCCTCGCGGACATCGAGGGGCGCACGCTCATCGACGTCTTCATGACCACCTGTGACACCAACGGTGGGCGGCCGGCGCTGGTGGCCAAGGAGGACGGGGCCTTCGTCACCCGCACCTGGAACGACTACCGGGAGGAAGCCAGCCAGGTCGCCATGGCCCTGCGTGGCGTCGGGGTGCGGCACGGCGACCACGTCGCGTTGATGATGACCAACCGACCCGAACACGTCATCAGCGACGTCGGGGCCCTGCTGGCCGGCGGGGTCCCCGTGTCGGTATACAACACGTTCACGCCGGAGCAGATCGCCTACATCGCCGGCAACTGCGAGGCGAAGGTCGCCATCGTCGAGGACGCCGCGTTCCTCGCGACCTGGGAGGCGGTCCGCGACGACCTCGAGCACCTCGAGCTGCTGATCGTGGTCGATCCCACCGGCGTGGACCTCGACCGTGACGACGTCGTGAGCTACGAGCAGGTGCTCGCCGATGGTGCTGCGGCACTGGCCGACCGGCCGGGGGAGCTCGAGAACAGTTGGCGTGCGGTCGACCCCGACGACGCCGTCACGCTGATCTACACCTCGGGGACCACCGGGCCGCCCAAGGGTGTGGTGATCACCCACCGGGGACTGCTCTTCCAGCTCGCGGTCACCCAGCGCTTGCTGGACGTCCAACCCGGACAGCGAGGGGTGTCCTACCTGCCGCTCGCCCACGTCGCGGAGCGCATGACGACCCACTACCTCGGTATCCGCTACGCCGGCACGATCTCCTTCGTCCGCGACATGAGCGAGGTCCTCGAGACGCTCCAGCAAGCCCGCCCACAGCTGTTCATGGCCGTGCCGCGGGTGTGGGAGAAGATGCACGCCGCGCTGCTCGCCAAGATCGAGGCGTCGGAGGACCCCCGCAAGCGCAAGCTGGCGTTGAAGGCGGTCGACGCCGCCACGGAGAAGGTGGGCATCGAGCTGGCCGGTGAGACCCCGTCGTTGAAGCTCAAGCTCCAACACGCGCTGTTCGACCGGCTGGTCTTCTCCAAGATCCGTGACGGTCTCGGCCTGGACCAGCTGCGCTACGCGCTGTCAGGGGCGGCGCCGATCAGCCCCGATCTGTTGCGGTTCTTCAAGGCGATCGGGGTGGAGATCCTCGAGGTCTACGGGATGACCGAGTCGACGGCCGTCATCACCGCCAACGCGCCGGGGCAGGTCCGCATCGGCACCGTCGGTCCGCCGTTGCCCGGTATCGAGGTCCGGATCGCCGAGGACGGGGAGATCCTCGCGCGCGGGCCCATCGTCACCCCCGGCTACCACGGTCGGCCGGACGCCACCGCGGAGGCGATCGACGCCGACGGCTGGCTGCACACCGGCGACCTCGGACGCATGGACGACGACGGCTACCTGCGGGTCGTCGGGCGCAAGAAGGAACTGATCATCACCGCCGGCGGCAAGAACCTCTCCCCCAACAACATCGAGGAGTCCATCAAGCAGCGGTCGCCGCTGATCTCCCAGCTGTGCGCCGTCGGGGACGAGAAGCCCTACATCTCGGCGCTGGTCGTGCTGGACGCCGAAGCGCTCCCCGGGTGGTGCGAGGCGCGGGGGATCGCGTTCGCCTCGATGGCGCAGGCGGCGGAGCATCCGGAGGTGATCGCGGAGGTCCAGCGTGCGATCGATGAGGGCAACGAGCACCTCGCCCGGGTGGAGCAGGTCCGGCAGTGGGCCATCGTTCCCGCGGAGTGGACCGCGGAGTCCGAGGAGCTCACGCCGTCGCTGAAGCTCAAGCGCACCGTGATCCACGCCAAGTACGCGGACGTGATCGACCGGCTGTACAGCAGCAGCGGGTGACCGGGGGCACCTGACCAGCGCGGGGCTGGAGGGACCGCGGCGGAGGCCCTTGGGCCTCCGCCGCGGTCTGTTCGGCGCCGATCGGCCTTGACCGGGGGTGAACGCGTGTTTAAGATGCTGAACATGCATTCAACCCCGCCTTCCACCCCCGACGCGGATCCCGCGCACGGAGCCGATCCCGATCCCGATCCCGATCCCGATCCCGGTACCGATCCCGGTACCGATCCCGGTACCGGACGCGATGCCGCCGTGGACCCGTCCGGCACCGATCCGGACCGCACGACCCGTGCACGCATCCGGGACGCAGCGTTGCGTTGTTTCGCCGATGCCGGGGTGTCGGACACCTCGGTGCGGACCATCGCCGCCGCCGCGGACGTCTCGGCGGGGCTGGTGATCCATCACTTCGGTTCCAAGGACGGGCTGCGCGTCGCGTGCGACGAGCATGTGGCCGCGCTGGTCCGCAGCCGCAAGCAGGAGGCGATGCGCCAGGGGCCCGGCCTCGACCCCGTCGCCGCGCTCCGCGCCCACGCCGACGGCCCACCCGTGCTCGCCTACCTGGCGGCCACCCTCCGGGACGGCTCACCCCAGGTAGCCGAGCTCGTCGACGAGCTGGTGGCCGACGCCGTCAGCTACATGGCCGAGGGCGAGGCCAACGGGCTGCTGCAACCCAGCGACGACCCGTACGGCCGCGCCGCGGTGCTGACGGTGTGGTCGCTCGGGGCGCTGGTGCTCAACGAGCACGTCGGTCGGCTGCTCGGCGTCGACCTGTTCGCTGACCCCGCGCAGGCGAGCGGCTACTTCCTCCCGGCGTTGGAGCTGTTGGGTCGAGGGGTGTTGACCGAGGGGCTCTACGACCAGGCCCGAGCCAGCTTCGCCGGCGAGACCGACCCGGAGGGATCCCCATGAGCGACGTCCTCGTCCGAACCGAGGGGCTGATCAAGGACTACGGCCGGCACCGGGCGCTCGATGGGCTCGATCTGGAGGTCTCCCGTGGGGAGATCTTCGGGTTCCTCGGCCCCAACGGTGCCGGCAAGTCGACCACGATCCGGATCCTGCTCGACCAGTTGCGACCGACCGCAGGTCGGGCGGAGGTCTTCGGCACGACCCCACGCGAGGGCGGACCGCGGCAACGCGCCCGCATCGGGTACCTGCCCGGCGAGCTCGCGCTCAGCGGCCGTGATACCGCGGCGGCCCTGCTGGACCACCTCGCCAGGCTGCGGGGAGGCGTCGGTGCGACCCGGATCCCCGAGCTGGCCGAGCGGTTCAACCTCGACCTGGACCGGCCGATCCGGGGGTTGTCCAAGGGCAACAAGCAGAAGGTCGGCGTGATCCAGGCGTTCATGCACGAGCCGGAGCTGCTGATCCTGGACGAACCCACCAGCGGCCTCGACCCGTTGCTGCAGCACGAGTTCCTGACCATGGTCCGCGAAGCGCGAGGGGCGGGTGCGACGGTGTTCATGTCCTCGCACGTGCTCAGCGAGGTCGAGGAGATCGCCGGCCGGGTCGCGATCGTCCGCGAAGGTCGCATCGTCGACCTCGACGACGTGGCCACCTTACGTCACCACGCGGGGCAGGAGGTCGAGCTGGGCTTCGCGGAGCCGGTCCCGGCCGAGGCCTTCGACGGTCTGCCCGGCGTCAGCGACGTCGAGGTGGATGCGGCGTCCGTGCGGTGCCTGTTGCGCGGGGAACCGGACGCGTTGCTCAAGGTCGCGGCCCGCTACCACGTGACCCGCTGGTCGGCGCAGAACCGCGAGCTCGAGGACCTGTTCCTCGACCACTACCGCGTGCCCGTGACCGATGCCGACGGCGAGGTGGTCGCGGACGCGGCATCCGCCCACGCCAGCACGACGACGGGCACTGGGCAGGACACGGAAGGGGCACGCTGATGGTCTCCGACGCCACCACCTCGAGGTCCCCGGACGTGGCGCCCGCAGCGACGGCCGCCGCTGCCGGCGGGAGCGATCCGACGCCGCGACGCGCGGGCGGCATCACCGTCCTGCGATGGGTGCTGCGCCAGCACCGGCGGGCCCTGATCGGCTGGACGGTCGCCGTCGCCGTCGTCTGCGGGATCTACGTGAGCTTCTGGCCGGCGATGGGCGACGCGGGGGAGCTCGACGCGCTCATCGAGGGGATGCCCGAAGGGCTCGTCGCGGCGATGGGCTACGACGCGATCGGCACCCCGGCCGGCTACCTCGAGAGCACGGTCTTCGGGCTGCTGGGCCCGATCCTGCTGTTGGTGTTCGGGTTGACGTTCGCTGCCAAGCTCGTCGCCGGTGAGGAGGAGGACGGGACGCTGGAGCTCGAGCTCAGCTCACCGGTCGCGCGCGGGTCGGTGTACCTCCAGCGCTACCTGGCGGTCGTGGTCGCGCTGCTGTGGCTGTGCCTGGTGGTCGCGCTGGTCACGGTGGGCCTGATCGCTGCGCTGGACATGGAGGTCGGGACCCCGGAGGTCCTGGCGACCACGCTGGGGATGTACCTGCTGGTGCTGGCGTTCGCCTCCCTGGCGTTCGCGGCCGGGGCGGCCACCGGTCGCAAGGCGATCGCCCTTGCCGTGGGGGCCGGGCTGGCGGTGCTGTCCTACATCGCCAACGCGCTCGCACCGTTGCTCGACGACGGGCAGTGGTTGGAGGCGATCAGCCCGTTCGCCTGGTACCTGGCCAGCGAGCCGCTCGTGGACGGGCTCTCGGTGCCCGGTGCGCTGGGGTTGGTGGCGTGGGCGCTCGTCCCGGCCGGGCTCGCGATCGTCCGGTTCGATCGACGCGACCTGGGCGTGTGATCGGGTCCGAGGTCCGTCAGCTCGGTGCGTCGGCCGGCAGGTCGCGGCGGTAGCGCCGCTCGTGCGCGGTGACGCCGAGGACCTCCTCCTCGCGCTCCACCTCGTCGTCGCGCCAGCCGGCGCGCTCGTAGAACCGTCGGGCACGCACGTTGCCGGTGGCCACCCACAGCACCGCGGTCTCGAACCCCTGGCCGATGAGGTGGTCGGTCGCGGCCTCGAGCAGCGCGCCGCCGACGCCCCGGCCCCAGACGTCCGGGTCGACGTTGAGCGCGTGCAGCTCACCGACCGTCTCGTCGTGACGGGCGGGGCCGGCGACGGCGAACCCCACCACCGGTCCGTCGTCCTGCAGGGTGGCGACCAGCCGGACCATGCCCAGGCGCGACGGGTGGTCGAGGATCCGGGTCCACGCCTGCTCGCGCTCCTCGACCGACATCCCGGCGAGCTGCTCGTCGGGGAAGATCCCCCGGTAGCCGGTCTGCCAGGCCGCCACGTGGACGCGGCCGAGCGCCGCGGCGTCGTGGGGTCCGGGTTCGCGGATGTGGACCAACGGGCGTCTCCCGGCCGGGTACCGACGTCAGTCGACCGGGTGCGGCCGCGACGTCGAGGTCGCCTGGGCCACCCGAGCATGCCACGTGGACGCGCCGCCGGTGGGTCGAGCGGCCACGCTGGGTACGGTCGCGATGGGCAGCGAACCGGTGGGGTCGTGGCGTGGTG
This sequence comes from Nitriliruptoraceae bacterium, assembly GCA_007120485.1. Taxonomy (GTDB): domain Bacteria; phylum Actinomycetota; class Nitriliruptoria; order Nitriliruptorales; family Nitriliruptoraceae; genus SKTG01. The sequence continues at coordinate 1,066 of SKNP01000169.1, read as the reverse complement.
AGGACCGTGGTGCGGTGGGTCTTGATCATCGGCGGCATCTGGCTGGCCCTCGTGGTGCTGGCGGCGACGTTCCAGCGGCAGATGATCTACCTGCCGGATAGCAGCGACCCGGTCCGCCCGGCGGACGTCGACCAGCTGCGGTTCAGCACCGCCGACGACCTGGCCCTGACCGCGTGGCGCTTCACGCCCGATGCCGAGCCGGTGTCGACGATCCTGGTCGCGCCCGGCAACGCCGGCAACCGCGCCAACCGGGAACCGATGGCCCGCGAGCTGGTCGATCGCGGCCACGCCGTGGTGCTGCTCGACTACCGCGGGTACGGCGGCAACCCGGGCCGCCCGTCCGAGGACGGGATCGTGGCCGACACCCGTGCGGCCGCGGAGCACCTCGTCGACCGTGACGGCGTTGACGCCGACCGGCTGGCCTACCTGGGGGAGTCGATCGGTACCTCGGCGGTGGCCGCGGTGGCGGCGGACCTGCCGCCAGCGGCGTTGGTGCTGCGCTCGCCGTTCCCGGAGCTCGCCGACGTCGGCAGCAGCGCCTACCCGTTCCTGCCGGTTCGCACTCTGCTGCGCGAGGAGCACCCGACCAGTGAGCACCTGCGGGCCTACGACGGGCCGGTCCTAGTGGTCGCCGGCGGGGCCGACCGCATCGTGCCGACCGCCCTGTCGCAGCAGGTCGCCGCGGAGGCCGACACCGACTACGTCGAGGTGGAGGGCGTCGGCCACAACGACCCCGAGCTGTTCACCGGGGCGCGCTTCCTGGACGCGGTGGACGCGTACGTCCGCGACGCCGTCGACCCCGCCGCCTGACCACGGTCCCCGACGTGCGTGCCGACGTGCGCGCCGACTGCGGGTGCGCCCCGCAAAGTGTGTGCAGATCGGTGCAGATGTGGTCGCGGGTGCACACGGTTCGGTGGCGGACCGGGCTACGACCGTCACCGTCGGGGTCAGACGAAGTCGCTGAAGCCGCGGTCGACGTGGCCGGTCAGCCGGCGGTGTAACCGGGCCGCGGCGTCGTCGGTCAGCTCCCCGACGTAGTCGGCGACCAGCCGCAGCACCTCGACAT
>SKNP01000275.1 GCA_007120485.1 Nitriliruptoraceae bacterium | reverse complement strand
TGACCGTCGGCACCAGCACATCGACCGCGAGTCCCGAGCGGATCATGCGCAGACCGGGGCGCCGATGGTGGGCTCGGGCGACGGCCGGATGCCCGGTCGGGTCGAAGCCGTCGAGGTGGTCGAGTGCGCCGGTCAGCGCCGGTGCGGTCTCCAGCAGCCACGCCGCGCCGGGCCCCCACGCTCGTGCGTTGAACGTGGCCCCGTGCCGCCGCTCGACCGCCAGCGTGCCGGGACCGTCCGGCGTCCACGTGGTGCGCGCGAAGGCGTCCTCACGCACCCGGATCGTCGGATCGTGGGCGGAGGCGATCAGCGGCTGCAGCGAGCGCAGCAGGTCCACCGGCAGCGGTGAGGTGAACGTTCGCGAGATTCGGTGACCTCCCGGGCGAGCAGCGCCAGCGGTCCGCTCAGGGTTCGGAAGGGGCCGGTCCTGCGCGACGTTCGAGGTGGAGGAGCACCCGACGGAGCGCGTCCTCGAGCGCGGCGTGTTCCTCGTCGTCGAGGACGTCGGTGATCTCCCGCAAGGAGGCGACGTGGCGATCCATGGCCTCGTCGACCAGGTCACACCCCCGGTCGGTGAGCGCGACCCGGACCCGACGACCATCGTCCGCGTCCGGGATTCGGCGGACCAACCCCTCCGTCTCGAGCCGGTCGATGCGGTTGGTCATGGCCGATGAGGAGAGCAGCAGCCCTCGGTACAAGGCGGTTGGGGTCAGCTCGTACGGCGGCCCCGAACGTCGCAGCGCCGCCAGGACGTTGACCTCGCCCTCGCTGACCCCGAGCTCGTCGAGCGTCGGAGCGACGTGCTGCTCCACGTAGCGCTGCAGCCGCACCACCCGTGCCGAGATGCGCAAGGGGCGGGTGTCGAGCTCGGGCCGCTGCGCTGCCCACTGCTCGGTGAGGTGGTCCACGTGATCGGGTTCCATCGCTGGCCGAGCGTAGTGTCCCGGGGCGAGGCCGCACGCCGGCTGGCGCGAGATCGGGCCTGGCGCCCGATCGGTCCTCAGAACAGCGCGTCCTGGACGGCGTCGGTGGCCTCGGAGGACGGCCGACGGGCACGAGCGGCCGTCCGCGATGCGTCGTCCGACGGCTCGCCGAACGGCTCGGCTTGCAGGTGTCGTTCGTCGAGGTCGGGGGGCGGCGCGGCTGGTGGTTCCGGCATCGGTGGGGGCGGCTCGAGCACCGAGCGGCGGAAGCGACGGGCGGCTCCGGACAGCTCGAGCGGGTCGAGCGTGGCCTCGACGCGGTCGGGGTCGACCGGCGGCACTTGCTCGACGTCGACCGGGACGCTCGGCAGCGGCGCCATCAGCAGCAGGTTGCGCTCCACCGCGTCGCGCCCGGCGCGCAGGGCGGTCTCGACCTTCGGCGGTAGGTCGTGCAGGGCGGCGTAGATGCCGCTGATGCTGCCGTGGTCCTGCAGCAGGCGAGCCGCGGTCTTCGGCCCGATGCCGGACGCGCCCGCCAGCCCGTCCGACGGGTCGCCCCGCAGGGCCGCGAACTCCGTGTAGTGGTGCGGTGCGATCCCGTACCGCTGCTCGACGGTCGGGATGTCCTCCACCTCGAGGTCGGCGAAACGCGCGCGAGGACGCAGCAAGCGGGTGGTATCCGACACCAGCGCGGTGAGGTCCCGGTCGGAGCTGAGCACGTCACACGTCCAAGCGCGGTGCTCGCACGCGTCGACGACGGCGGCGAGGACGTCGTCGGCCTCCGCGCCCTCATGCTCCATGACGGCGAAGCCGCAGGCGTCCAGGTCGGTGCGCAGCCGCCGCAGCGCGTCGCGGAGCGGCTCCGGCGTCGGTGGGCGGGTCGACTTGTACTCCGGGTAGTCCTGCTTGCGGCGGTTGACCGGATGGTCGAACCCGACCACGACGCCGTCGTACGGCCCGTACCGCCACGCGGTCGCCAGCATCGAGACGACCGCGCCTGTGGTCAGTGGACGTGGGTCACCCTCGTCGATCGCGTCGCGCGACGAGTGCCAGGCGCGGTGGCCGAGGGAGTTGCCGTCGACGGCCAGCAGGCGGGTCACACGAGCCCTCCCTCGGTCGCGTGAACGGACGGTGGATCAGCGACGGACCGTAGCCCGTCGTCAGCCACGTCGCGGCCGCCTCCGGCCGTCCCCGACCGGTCCGTGCGTTCCACGGCCCGAGTGCGTGGGTAGCCTCCCCGATCAGCGCGCTGACCCGAACCCGCGGGGCGCGCTTCACCTCCCTGACCCGAGCCGATCGGGAACCTCCAATGACCGCTCCCGTGCTGCGCGCGCTGGTCACCGGTGCGTCCGCCGGCCTCGGTGCCGCCTTCGCCTCGACGCTGGCGGACCGGGGCGTCGATCTGGTCCTGGTCGCCCGTCGCGAGGATCGGCTGCGTGCACTCGCCGACGACCTCCCGGTCGATGTCGAGATACTGCCCGCGGACCTCGCCGATCGTCACCAGCTGGCTGCGGTGGAAGCACGCCTGGCGTCCAGGGCGGACCCGGTCGATCTGCTGGTCAACGACGCCGGGTTCGGCATGTACGGGCCGGTTGCGGAGAGCGACCCGGACCGATCGTCGGCGATGATCGACGTCAACGTCCAGGCCCTGACCCGCCTCACCCACGCGGTCCTGCCGCAGCTGTTGGACCGGCAGGTCGGGGGCGTGATCAACGTCGGGTCGACCGCGGGCTTCCAACCCGGCCCGAACGGCGCGGTCTACGGCGCCACCAAGGCCTACGTCCGCTGGTTCACCGAGGCGCTCCACGTCGAGCTCGCGGACGCGGACGTCTACGCGCTGCTGCTGGCCCCTGGCGTGACCGCTACGGAGTTCCAGTCGGTCGCCGAGGTGCCGGACGGTGCGATCCCGGGACCGCTGATGATGGACGCGGACGCGGTGGTGGACGCGGCGCTCCGGGCCTTCGCTCGGGGGGATGCCGTCTGCGTGCCCGGCGCCGCCAACCGGGTGGCAGCCATCGGTGCGCAGGTCGTTCCCAGCGCGGTGACACGGCGCATCTCCGGTTTGGTCCACCGACGTTTCGCCGGCCGATGAGCGACGCGAGGCCGAGCCCGGCTGACGGGCACGTGACCGACCCTGACGCTGACCCTGGAGGGGGGAGCGGCGACGGTGTCGCGATGCGCACCCTGGTGGTCGGCGGGTTGCCGTTGCTCGTCGCCGTCGTCGGGGATCACGGTCGGGGGCCCCGGTTGTGGTCCACCCTGGCGGATGCCGGGCTGCTGGAGTTGCCGGCGTTCATCGGCTTCGAGCTCCCGAAGGGGGCGAGGGTCGGGTTCTCGCTGGACGCTGACGAACTCAAGCTCAAGGACGAGAGCGACGACACGCTGTTGCGTGCGCCTCGTCCCGGGCTCGACGAGGGGTGGGTGGACGCCGCACGACGACTGAAGGGCACGATGACGGTCGCCATCAGCGGTGCGGCGCCAGCCCCGGACCTCCCGGGCCGCGACCTGGCTGCGGTCGTGGACGAGCGCGCGCGCTCAGGATCAGCGATCGGGGCGATCGTCGGCGTCATCGAGGAGCGTCCGGGACTGCCGCTGATCTTCTGACCCCTGCACGGATTCATCGGTGCCGTCCGCCCGCGGTTCCGAGGGCCAGGGGTCCGGTTCGATCCCCTCGCCGGCCACCACAGGCGCTCGCGCACGGACCGTTGCCACGGCGACGCCCAACAGCACCAGAGGGGCACCGACCGCGAACAGCGCGGTGGGCAGTTCACCGAGCAGGAGCCAGGCCAGCAGGCCCGCGCCGATCGGCTCGCTGAGCACGACGATCGAGACCAGGGTGGCGGGGATCGTCGACAGCAGGGCGTTGAACACGGTGTGGCCGAGCAGTTGGGGGCCGACCACGATGGCGGCGATCGCGAGCCACGTCGGTGCGTCGAATCCGACCAACGAGGTGCCGGTGAGCAGGCACACCGGCAGGAGCGCGAGCGCCGCCCAGGCGTACACGCCGCTGGCGTACACCGTCGTCGGCGTATCGCGGCGGGCGAGCCGGCCGAGCAACAGGTAGGCGGTGACCGCCAGCGCGCTACCGAACGCCATGACGTCCCCGGTGAGCGCCTCGAACCCCAGGTCGATGGCCGTGGCGTCTCCGACACCGACGACGATCGCTCCGGCCATCGTGAGCGCCATACCGATCCAGGTACGGCGGCCGGTCGGCTCCTTGAGGAACCACCAGCCGCCGAGCGCGACGAACACCGGCGACATGGTCGCCAACGTCACGGCGGAGGCGACCGTGGTCAGCGCCAACGCCCCCTGGAACAGTGCGAAGTGGAGCCCCAGCGCCAGGCCGGAGGCGGCCATCTGTCGGTGTCGTTGGGGGGTGAGCGGTACCCGACGTCGGCGGGCGTTGCGGATCGCGAACGGCGCGAGCGCCAGCGCGCCAAGTGCCGTCCGCCAGAACGCGACCGCCAGTGCCGGCGCCGCACCTGCGGGGGCGGTGATCACCCCCGGATCGTCGCCCATCGCGTAGCGCGCCAGGATCGCTGATGCGGAGACCGCCAGGATCCCCACCACGAGGCCGAGCGCCACCATCGGACGGGGCAGGGGCGACACGGCGACCTCGGTCGGTTGCGGGTACCGGCGACCTCGGTCGGTCGCGGGCGCGCCGGCTGGCGGTGCGGGCGGCGGAGCCCGGGAGGGTAACCGGGGCTGTCGCGCGCCCGGACGCTGTGGCGGACGCCCGGGCACCGGGCGGAGATTCGCACGGTGGCCCGCCCATTGGGCGGACCTGCTCCTCCACCACGACGTGGGACTCAACGGTCGACTGGCGCGGGGCGCGGTCCCTCAGCCCCGCAGCCGCTCGTAGCGCTCCAGCACACGGCGGACGTAGAGCTGGGTCTCGACGATGTCCGGGACGCGCCCGTCGACGCGGCCAGGACCGGCGTTGTAGGCGGCCAGCGCCAGATCCACCCGTCCGAAGGCGTCCAGCTGCGTGCGTAGGTAGCGGGCGCCACCGTCGAGGTTGGCCAGGGGATCGGCCGGATCGACGCCGAGCCCGCGTGCGGTCCCGGGCATCAGCTGCGCCAGGCCGAGCGCACCCGCGGACGAGACCGCGTCGGGCCGGAACCCTGACTCGGTCCACACCAGCGCGGCCAGGAGGCGCCCATCGACCCCGTGGCGGGCGGCCGTCGCCTCGATCGCTGCGGCCCACCGCTGGCCGTCCTCGCTGAGCCCGACCGCCCAGGCCGGTGGCGGCCCGTACGGGTCGAGGTCGACCACGACGGGGACCAGGACGGTCTCGGCGGACAGCTCCAGCTCCGCGACCTGCGCTTCGAGGTCGTCGACCAGCATCGCTCGTGCGTGCTCGTCCGCCTCGAGCGACGCGAGCGCGTCGGTGCGGTCCTGACGGGTCTGCTCGACGTCCTCGACGATGGCGGCGGCCTCGGCTTCCAGACCGGCGACGTGGCGAGCCTGTGTCGCCGCGGCCTGGCTCGCCTCGAGCGCAGCGCGGCGTGCGTCGGCGACCTCGGCTCGCAGCTGCGCCGTGCTCCGGGTGCTGGCACCGCTGCGTTCGACCAGTTCCGCGTCGTCTGCGGCGATCCGACCCACGGTCTCGAAGGTGACCGCGACCTCGTGCCAGTCGTCGGCCCCCCGTACGCCGCGCAGCAGCAGCTCCGGCTCGGACGTGCGACCGTGGACGTAGGCGTGCCGAGCTCGATCCGCGAGCTGGTCGCGGTCGGCGTTCCACGACGCCACCTCGGTCTCGAGCGCCGCGTCGGCGGCCAGCAACGCATCGGTTGCCTCCGCCTGCTCCGCGACCCGACGCTCGTGGAGCTCGGACGCGTCCGCGAGCTCGTCCTGCAGTTCGGCCAGGTCGGTGGTCGCCTCGAGCAGCGCCACGTCCAACGCCGCCACCTCGGCGTCGGTGCGTTGGATCCTGTCCCGGAGGTCGTCGAGGTCGCGGTTCGCGTCGTCGAGCTCCTGCCGGGCCCGGTCGAGGTCGCTGATCTCGTCACCGGCCGCGACGGGCGTGAGCACGGTCAGCAGCAGGCCGGCCGCGACCACGGCAACGGCAGCTCGATGGGTGGCGGCACGGGACACGGGCAGGCTCCGGAGGCACGATGGGTGCTCGGGGGCGAGTCTCGCCCCTTCGGAGCATCGGCACCCGCGCCGCGCACCTTCAGCGGATCATCCCGATCCGCGACTCCCGCCTCCGTCCGGCCGAGAGATGCGCTGGCCGCTCAGCCGTCGGACACCAGATCCCGCAGACGGTCCGCGTGGGCCGGGTGCCGGAGCTTGGCGATCACGGTGCGTTCGATCTGACGGATCCGCTCGCGCGTGACGCCGTACAGCTCGCCGATCTCCTCGAGCGTGCGGGGTTCCTCACCGGCCAGCCCGTAGCGCATCTCCATCACGCCGCGTTCACGCTCATGCAGGTCGGCGAGGGTGGCGATCAGCTGCTGCCGAGCGACCTGCGACTCCGCCATGGTCTGCGGGTCGGGGGCGTCGTCGTCGCGAACGAGTTCGCCGAGGGTCGTGTCGCCGTCCTCGCCGACGGACCGGTCGAGCGAGGTGATCTCGCGGCCGGCCATCCGCAGCTCGCGGAGCCGATCGATGCTGATGCCGAGCGTGTCGGCGATCTCCTCGTCGGACGGGTCGCGGCCCAGCACCTGGAGCAGCTCGAACTCCGTGCGACGCACCTTGGCCACCAGCTCGTGGACGTGGACCGGGAGGCGGACCGATCGGGCCTTGTTGGCGGTGCCGCGGGTCAACGCCTGCCGGATCCACCACGTCGCGTACGTCGAGAACTTGTAGCCCTTGGTGTGGTCGAACTTCTCGACCGCACGCATCAGCCCGAGGTTGCCTTCCTGGACCAGCTCCAGTAGCGACAAGCCGCGACCGAGGTAGCGGCGCGCGACGGAGACCACCAGCCGCAGGTTGGCCGTCACCAGCCGCTCCTGCGCCCGGTCCCCATCGACGGTCAGGCGCCGCAGCCGAGCAGCCGAGGCGCCGGTCGACCTGCCGTTGGCCAGCTGCTGGCTGGCCGCGAGGCTCGCCTGGTAGCGCTTGGCGAGGTCGACCTCCTCCTCCGCGGTGAGCAGCTCCACCCGCCCGATGGCGTTGAGGTACTGCCGGACACCGTCGGTCGTGGACGGTGCGACGACGGCGTCGGCCGGGATCGCCTCGCCGTCGGTGAGGTCATCGACCACCTCCAGCCCGCGGTCACGAGCGGCACCGGCGACCTCCTCCGCGGCGCGGGTGGTACCGCTCAGGTCACCCTCGAGCTGGTCGTGCAGCTCGTCGATCTCGGAGAGCAGCACGTAACCGCGCTCCTCGGCGCGGCTCAACAGCTCCCGAAGACCGCTGCGCTGGACGTACGTGTCGCTGGCCAAGCGTGACCTCCCCACGGTTCGCGTGCCGTCCCCGGCTGGCTCCCGACCACCCGCCGCGCGGCAAGGTAGCGGCCGTTCCCGTCGGGCGGCGGCCGCCCGTCGCAGCGCGCTGGTGGACGATCGGCGGGGCCGGCAGTGGATCACTCGTCGACCGTGAGTTCCAGCCAGGTGTGCTCGGCCTCGGCCAACTCGTCCTCCAGCTCCGCGAGCTCCCGTTGGAGCGCCAGCAGCTGGTCGGGGTCCGTCGCCGCATCGGCCATCTCGGTGTGGATCGCGTCGCGGCGGGCGCTGAGTCGATCGACCCGTTGTTCGAGCGCTCGGGCCCGCTTGCGGTCCGCCTGGCGCTGCCGGTTGCGTTCGGTGGACCGGTCGGCCGCGGCCTCGGCCTTGCCGTCGGCCGTGGTCGTGCTGCTGGCCGCCGGGGTCGCGCCGGCGCTACGACGTCGCCCATCCGTACGTGCCTGCCGTGCCTGCCGTGCCTGCCGGTAGCTGGCCCAGTCGAGGTGTTCGGTGACCTGCCCGTCCTCGACGGCCAGGGTCCGGTCGGTGAGCCGGTCCAGGACGTAGCGGTCGTGCGAGGCCACGATGAGCGTGCCGGAGAAGCCGTCGAGGTGGTCCTCGAGCGCCACCAACGTGTCCAGGTCCAGGTCGTTGGTCGGCTCGTCGAGCAGCAGGACGTTCGGCGCGGCGACGAGCACGTGGAGCAGCGCGAGCCGGCGCCGCTCACCGCCGGACAGCAGCTCGACCGGGGTCCGCTGCAGCCGTGGCTCGAAGCCGAACCGCTCCGCGAGCTTGCTGGCCGACAACGTCTCGCCGCTGGCCAACGGTACGTACGGGGCGATGTCGGTGACCGTCTCCAACGCGGTGACCCCGCCCGGTGGGACCCGCGCCTCCTGCTCGTACAGCGCCAGTTGGACCGTCCGGCCGAGCGACACCGTCCCGGCATCGGGGGCGAGCCGTCCCGCCAGCACGTGCAGCAGCGTGGTCTTGCCGCCCCCGTTCGGACCCACGATGCCGACGCGCTCGCCGGGCCCGATCCCCAGGTCCAGCCCCGCCAGCACCGTGTGGTCGCCGCGGGTGACCGTGACCCCCTCCAGTTCCACCACCTCGTCGCCCAGACGCGTCCGGCCCGTGCCGAGCTCCAGCGGCCGGCTCTCCGGGTCGTCCGCCGCGGCCTGCGCGAGCTCCGCGACCTGGTCGATGCGAGCCTTGGGCTTGGTGCCGCGGGCCTTGGGTCGGCGACGCAGCCACGCAGCCTCCTTGACCAGGAGGTTCTGGGCGCGGGCGACGGCCTTGTCGCGACGTGCGGCCCGCTCGGCCCGTGCCTCCAGCAGGGATGCGTACGAGCCCTCGTGCCAGAGCACCTCCGCGGGCTGGTCCGGTGCCGGCGGTTGCAGGTCGAGCATCCGGGTGGTCAACCGCTCGAGCACGTAGCGGTCGTGGGTGACCAGCACGAGCCCACCGCTGCGCCGGCCGAGCTCGTCCTCCAGCCAGTCGATCGCGTCGACGTCGAGGTGGTTGGTCGGCTCGTCGAGCACGAGCAGGTCGCTGGGTGCGAGCAGGGTGCGTGCCAGCGCGACACGGCGGCGTTGCCCGCCGGAGGAGCGGTCCACGGGCAGCTCGGGGTCGACGCCCAGCTCCGCCAGCAGTGCGTCGGCTTCGTGGGGTTGGGCGAGCGGATCGCCGGCGAGGGTCGCGTCGCGTGCGGTCCCGATCGGCAGATCGGGATCCTGCGGCAGCCACCCGATACGCAAGCCCGAACGGGCCACCACGCTGCCGCCGTCGGGTTCGCGGTCCCCGGCCAGGATCCGTAGCAGCGTGGTCTTGCCGGAGCCGTTCGGGCCGACCACGCCGACGGCGTCCTCGGAGGACAGGCCGAACGAGGCGTCCGCGAAGAGGGTCCGACCCTCCACGGACGCCGTCACTCGGGTCGCTGACAGCAGGTGCACGGCGCAGGAGGGTAGGGCGGGTCACCGGTAGCCTCCGACGAACACCGGGTGGAGGTGGGACCAACGCGTGGTCCCGGACCCGGCGTGGGCCGGTGTGATCGGCCCGGCGCGGTCCGTTGGCGCCGTCGGTCACCCGTCGGGCGCCCGTCGATCACCCGCCGATCGCCCGTCGGTCCCACCCTCCAGCCGCTCCGCTCGTTCCATGCCCCACCGTGTCCGAAGGTCCTGCCCGTGCTCAGCTGCTCCGACGTCGGTGTCACCTTCGGTGGCCGTGAGCTGTTCTCCGGGGTCACGTTGCGCATCCCGCGGGACAACCGGATCGCGCTGGTCGGTGGCAACGGCGCCGGCAAGACCACGCTGCTCAAGGTGCTGCTCGGTGAGCTCGAGCCGGACGAGGGCACCGTCACCCGGCCGAAGGACCTGCGGGTCGGGTTCCTCCCGCAGGACGTCGTGGATGCCGTGGGGACGTCCGGCAGCGTGCTCGCGCACGTCCTGGAGGGTGCGTCGCACATCACCGCGCTCGAGGATGAGCTGCGCGACCTGGAGACCCGGCTCGCGTCCACCTCGGGTGATGAGCAGGAGCAGCTGCTGGGTACCTACGGCTGGGTCCAGGAGCGGTTCCAGGCGCTCGGGGGCTACGAGCTCGAGACCGAGGCGCACCGGGTCTTGGCCGGTCTCGGCTTCGCGCCCGACGACGCGTTCCGTGACACCAGCGAGCTGTCCGGCGGCTGGCGCGTCCGGGTCGCGCTCGCCCGCCTGCTGCTGGCCAAGCCGGACGTGCTGGTGCTCGACGAGCCGACCAACCACCTCGACCTCGACACGATCACCTGGCTGGAAGGCAAGCTCCGAGAGCTGCCGGGCGGGCTGCTGCTGGTCAGCCACGACCGGGACTTCATCGACGCGACCGCCGACACGATCATCGAACTGGCGGCCGGCACCGCCACCAGCTACGACGTCCGCACCGGCACGGTGGTCGCGGAGCTCGGCGGCTTCGAGTCGTTCGTGATGCAGCGTGAGGAGAAGCTCGCGTCCCTGCGCGCCGCGAAGTCGCAGCAGGATCGCGCCCTCGCGCAGCAGGAACGGTTCGTCGAGCGGTTCCGCTACAAGGCATCAAAAGCACGCCAGGTCCAGTCGCGGATCAAGCAGCTCGAGAAGGTCGAGCGCATCGAGATCCCGGACGAGAAGACGGTCAAGGCCAGGTTCGCGTTCCCCGATCCACCCCGGGCCGGCCGGGTGGTCGCCGAACTCGAAGGGGTGCGGGTCGCCTACGGCGACACCGCGGTGCTCGCCGACGTGGACCTGGTGATCGAGCGTGGCCGCAAGGTCGCGTTGATCGGTCCGAACGGCGCTGGCAAGACGACCCTGTTGCGGTTGCTGACCGGGGAGCTGGCACCCAACGATGGCACCGTGACCCTCGGTTCCAACGTGTCGGCGGCCGTGGTCGACCAGCACCAGGCGGAGATCATGGACCCCGACCGCACGGTGCTCGCGGAGTTCCGGACCGCGTTGTCGGATCAGCATCGGGCGCTCAACCACCGGTCGATGCTGGGGGCGTTCGGGTTCCCGGGTGACCTCGCCGAGCGCCAGATCGTGGAGCTCTCCGGCGGCGAACGGACGCGGCTTGGGCTGGCGAAGGCGATGGTCTCGCCCGTGAACCTGCTGCTGCTCGACGAGCCGACCAACCACCTCGATCTCGCGTCACGCGACGTGTTGGAGGATGCGATCCGCGCCTACCCGGGCACGGTGCTGCTGATCACCCACGACCGGCACGTGATCCGGTCGTCGGCGGACGCGATCGTCGAGGTAGGGGAGGGCGAGGCCAACTGGTTCGACGGGACGTTGGAGGAGCTGCTCCTGCGCCGTGAACCGCCGATCAGCGCCGGTGTCCAAGGCAGCGCGCAGGACCGGGCCCGGACGGGTGCCGGCGGCCCGAAGGGTGGCACCGCGGCGGCGGCCGCACCGACCTCCCGCCGACCGCCGCCGGACGGGCGCTCCGACACCGCCACGGCCGGCAAGGACAGCAAGCGCCAGGCAGCGGAGCGGCGCAACGCGCGGCACCGTGCCACGAAGGACCTCAAGCGTGAGGTGGAGCGCCTCGAGCGTGACCTGGGTCGCATCGAGGGAGAGGTCGCCGATCTCAACCGTCAGCTGGCCGACCAGGCGACCTACGAGGACCCGGAGCAGGTCCGGGTGCTGGTCGAGCAGCACGGCCAGGCCAAGGACCGCGCGGCGGAGCTGCTCGCCCGCTGGGAGCAGGCGCAGCTCGCGCTCGACGAGGCCGAAGCGTCGGCCGCGGAGAGCTGAGCGGCCCGGTCAGCTGGCCGCG
>SKNP01000399.1 GCA_007120485.1 Nitriliruptoraceae bacterium | reverse complement strand
TGCGTCGCCGCCTCGTTGGCCAACGCGCCGTGCCGGTCCCGATCGAGGTTCTCCCGCAGCAGCCGCGGCGCCCGACGGATCGCGGCCGGCCCGGCGGCCAGACGCGCCGCCAGCTCGTGCGCCGCGTCCTGCGCACGATCGTCGGGCAGCTCGAACTGAGCCAGGCCGGTCGACCGAGCCTCAGCGGCGTCGACCTCGCGTGCGGTGACCACCATCTCGGTCGCTCGCCCCAACCCGACCAGGCGGGGCAGGCGCCAGGTCCCGCCCAGGTCCGGCACCAACCCCCACCGCGCCTCCATCACCGACAGCCGGGCGCTGGGTGCGACAGCTCGCAGATGGCAGGCGAGCGCCAGCTGGATCCCGGCTCCGAAGCACGGCCCCTCGATGGCGGCGATGACCGGGACGTCCAACTCCTCGTAGACGGTGAAGGCGGCCTGCAGCCGCGCGACCGACGCGGCGTCGATCCCATCGTTGACCTGCGCCCCGAACATGCTGACATCCAGCCCGGACGAGAACGTGCCATCGCGTCCGGCCACCACGACCGCACCCACATCCGGATCCGCCGCGACCTCGCCGGCGCGTTCCGCCAGCTGCGCGAACACCTCGAGATCCATGGCGTTGCGCTTGTCGGGACGTTCGATCGTGACGTGGGCCACGGCATCGTGGACCTCGTAGCTGACGACCTCGCTCACGTCGCGCTCCTGTGATCGCGAACGGGCGGCCACTCGACCACCCGGTCGGGCAGCCTACGGCCGAACCAGGCCGCGACGGGTGCTGGCTACGCTCCGCCGACCCGAACCGACCCGACCGAGAGGACGACGGTGCTGAGCCGCGAGTGGGTCACCGTCACCGACCCGGACGACGACCACCGTCGCTACACGTTCGACGTGTCGTTCCTGCTGTCGTCCTACACCTGCATCTACGGCAGCGGGTGCGAGGGGGTCCATCCCGGCGAGCAGGATCCCGCGATCGGCTGCTGCGGGCACGGCGCCTACCTCGATGAGGACGACGACGATCCGGACGAGTTGCGTCGGCTGGTCGAGGACGAGCTCGACCCGAGCCTGATGCAGTTCCACGCCTACGTCCGGCGGCTCGGCCCGTTGGCGACCGACCCGGACGGTGAGGTCCGCACCCGCGTGACCCAGGGCGGCTGCGTCTTCGCCAACCGCAGCGGGTTCGCCGGCGGCATCGGCTGTGCGCTGCACCACCTGGCCGAGGCACGCGGCGAGCACCACGCCACCTACAAGCCCACGGTGTGCTGGCAGGTGCCGATCCACCGCACCATCGACGAGACCACCGCCAACGACGGCGGCACCCTGGAGACGCACACCATCGCGGCGTACGAACGCGGGCACTGGGGTGAAGGGGGCGCCGACTTCGGCTGGTGGTGCCTGGACGACGACACGGCGTTCGTCGGCTCCGAGCCGCTCTACCGGTCGATGGAGGTCGAGCTGCGGATGATGGTGGGCGACGCCGTCTACGGGGAGCTCGCCGACCACCTCGACCGACGGCGGTCCCAGCCGGGGCGGGTCCCACTGCTCCCACTGGTGTGACCTGGCGGTCGGCGGGTCACGACCCGGGACCGTCACGGACGTCGGGTCACGACCCGGGTCCCTCGGCATCGTCGGCCACGTCGGCATGGTCGGTCACGTCGGGGGCGCCGGCCGCGTCGGGGTCGTCCACGTCGACGCGCCGGTCCTCGTGCCGCGGCGCGACCTCAGCGTCATCGTCACGGGCGTCGAGCAGCGCGGCGTAGGAGACGTCGATCCCGGCGAAGCGGTCCGCGACCTGGTCGGCGACCCGCTCGACCCGCTCCCACCGGGCGTCGGCCAACCGGTCGCTGGCGACCACCTCGGTGGTGCTGCTGGGGTCCGCATCGAGGGTGAGCTGTCGGGCCCCGTCGCCGTCTCCGAGGTTGGACACCCCGACCCCGAGCAACCGCACGCGTGCCCGCTCGAGCTTGAGCGCCGCCAGCAGATCGGTGGCGATGACGACGAGGTCGTGGGTGCGGTCGGTCGGCATGGGCAGGGTCGCGGAGCGGGTGACGGTCTCGAAGGACGCGAAGCGGACCTTGAGCGTCACCGTGCGACCGGCGGTGTCGGCCCGACGGAGGCGGCGGCCGACGATCTCCGCGAGCTTGAGCACGATGCGTTCGAGCTCCGCTGGATCATCGATGTCCTCGTCGAACGTGCGCTCGGCGGAGATCGATCGGGCCGGTTCCTCCGGGGTGACCCGCCGGGGGTCCTCCCCCCGCGCGAGCTGGTGCAGTTGCGTGCCGAGCGCGTCGCCGACGACCCGCTGGAGGGTGCGAAGGTCCGCGTCAGCGAGCTGGCCGACCTGGTGGAACCCGAACGCGTGGAGCCGCTCGACCGTCTTCGGTCCGGCGCCCCACAGCTTGGCGACGGGCAGCGCCCGCAACCGGTCGGCGACCTCGTCCGCCGGCCAGTGGGCCAGGCCGTCCGGCTTGGCCTCACCGGAGAGCAGCTTGGCGACCGACTTGGTCGGGCCGACGCCCACCGAGCAGGGCAGCCCCACCTCCTGGCGTACCCGGTCGCGGATGTGCTCGCCGATCCGCGGGGGTGGACCGAAGAGCCGGACCGCTCCGGCGACGTCCAGGAACGCTTCGTCCAGCGACAGCGGCTCGACCAGCGGGGTGATGTCGGCCAGGATCGCCATGACCTCCTGGGAGACCTCGCGGTAGCGATCGAACCGGTTGGACACCACGACCAGCTCCGGGCACAAGCGCCGGGCACGCACCATCGGCATCGCGCTATGGACGCCGAACCGACGTGCCTCGTAGGAGGCGGCGGCGACGACGCCGCGCCCCCCGGCCCCACCGACCACCACGGGCTGGCCCTGCAAGGACGGGTCGTCGCGCTGCTCCACCGAGGCGTAGAACGCGTCCATGTCGACGTGCAGGATCGGCTCGGGGTGCTGCAGTGTCGCCACGAGCCACCTCGTCGAGTCACACGGCTGCCGGGCCGCGACGCGGTCACGCCACCTGGGAGACGAACGCGCGTTCGCTTCGCGACCTGAGCGTACCGAGGGGGTGGCCGTCGGCCTCCGCTTGTTCGAAGGAGTGAACGCGGGTTAACGTCCGCGCTTCGCCCTGCGGCCCATCACCG
>SKNP01000522.1 GCA_007120485.1 Nitriliruptoraceae bacterium | reverse complement strand
GCAAGCTGCTGCGCGCCAAGGTCACCTCCGGGCAGCTGTGCAGCTACTTCGTCGGGGGCGAGGAGGTCGCGGACCTGCGCTACGCGATCGAGCGCCGCGACGGCCCCCGGTTCGACCTGCGGGCGTTCCACCAGCGGCTGCTGTCGGAGGGGACGCCGACCATCGGCGTGCTCGAGGCGGCGCTCCAGGACGACGCACCGAGCCGGCGCCCCTTCGCCGTCAGCGCCTGAGCGGGGGTCAGTCCGTGCGGTCGGGGTGGTCGGGGTGGCTGTCGCCCGGGTCGGCGGCGGCGTTCTCCGTGGTCGACCGGGGGTTGGGGTCGATCCGATCACGCTCGGCACCCCGTGGTCCCCGTCCGGCGAGGTGGATCGCTTCCGACGGGCTCAGGTCGCGTCGGGGGGCGGGTGACGCGGCGGCGTCCTCGTCGACCCGGATGGTCGGTCGGGGTCGCGGCTCCGCGTGGCCACCACGCTGCGTTGCTTGACGATGCGTGTCGTAGCGAGCTTCCAGTTCACGTTGTGTCGCATCGTCGGTCCGTGCCGGACCGGGTGCTCGCTCCGCGTGCGGTGGTTCGTCGGTGCCGCTCCCTAGGTGAGCGCCCTGCGCACGAGAAAGCACTCTCAGTGGCCGTTGTTCCACCGGTGGTGGTGATCGCCGGGCCGTGAACAGCAGGTGGCCGGTACGGTGGTCGTTCGGCGTCGGGTCCGCCTCGTGATCGGTGGAGGCAGGGTCGATGGCACCACGTCGGCCAGCTCCGAACAGGTGCTGCCACCAGCGGGTGCGTCGGGGTCGATCCGTCACCCGTGGGCCTCCCTCGGTGCGCCCGCAGCGCGTGATGGGGCGTCGAACGGGCAGGGTAGGGGCAACGAGCAACGGTGGGACCGGACATGCGAGGGGAGTCGGACGTGGCCGAGTTCGAGGGTGCGGTGGGGGCGGCGCCCACCGACACGGAACTCGAGCGCACGATCCTGTCGGTCCCCGGGGTCGCCGCCGCCACGGTTCACCGGCGAACGGACGGCCGCAGCCGCCTGCGTTTGCGCCTCCACCCGGGCGAGGACGCCGAGCCGGTCTCCTGGGCCATCGCCGCCACGTTGCGGGAGCGGTTCGCCATCGCGCTCGATCCCAAGGCGATCCGCCAGGTCGTCGCCGACACGGCGACGGACGCGACCGGCGACGGGATCGCCGCCGACGAGGTGACCAACGCGACCGGGGATGGGACCGCCGCGACCGGCGATGGGACCGACGCGGCCGGTGATGGGATCGATGCGGCCGGTGATACCGCGGATGCCGCCGACGCGACCGCCGATGCCCCCGACGCGACCGACCGATCGATGGACGCGGCCCACGACACGGCCGCCGCCCCCGATGACGCGGTGGACGCCGCCGACGCGTCCGGCGCCCCCGATGACGCGGTGGACGCCGCCGCGAACGCGGCCGCCGCGACCGACGCGTCCAACCCCGCCAACGCCGACGACTCCCCGATCGACACCTCCGCGGCGGCGTCCCTCGCCGAGCCTCGGTCGGAGGATCCGCTCCGCCTCCTCGACCCCGAGGACAACGCGTCCGGTGCCCGGCTCGCGCCCCGCGCGGCGATCCACCACCTCGACGTCCAACGGGGCGAGGCCGGTGTGTGCGTGACGGCCACGCTCGGTCACGCGGGTCGACGCGCCGACGGTTCGGCGAGCGCCGTGGCGACCAGCATCGGGCTCCGCCGGGCGGTCGCGGAGGCCACCGTGTCGGCGATGCGGGCGCTGCTGGGGGGCTCCCTCCTGATCGGCGTCGACCACGTCACGGTCCGGTCCGGGGACGATCCCGCGCTGGTCACGGCGGTGTTGACGTGGCTGACCGACCGGGGCGAGGAGACGCTGGTCGGCACCTCGCTGCTGCGAGCCGACCCGGAGCAAGCGGTGATGCGCGCGACCCTCGATGCCCTCAACCGTCGCGTCGAGCCGCTGCTGGTCGCCGACGCTCACCTGCCGAGGTAGAGCGCGACCGTCACGGCGGTGGCCAGGTTGAGGCTGGAGACGCCCGGCCGCATCTCGATCGCGACGCGCCGGGTCGCTCGCGCCCGCGCGGTGGCGGTCAGGCCACCGCGCTCGGTGCCGACGAGCAGCACCCCGTCCTCCGGCAACGTCCCCGGCCGCAGCGGTTCGCCGTCGGCGTCCAGCGCGAGGACGGGCCGGTCGGTGCGTGGCAGCGTCGGGGCGGCCGCGACCGGTAGCGCGAACCCGAGCCCGGCTGAACCCCGCACGGCGGTCGGATGCCACGGGTCCGCGTCGCCGAGCACCAGCAGCCCACCGGCTCCGGCGGCGGCGGCCCCCCGGATCGCCGCGCCGAGGTTGCCGAGGTGGCGCGGCTCCTCGAGGACGACCACCGGCCCGTCGCCGGCGAGGACGTCGTCCGCCGAACGGTGCGGACGCGCCGCGACCCCCAGCAGCGGTGAGGGCAGCGCACGCGGGATCAGCGACGCCCACGTGGCCGCGTCGAGCACGGTCGTGCTCGCCAGGACCTCGTCCGTGACATCGGGCGCCAGGTCATCGAGCAGCGTGGCGACGGCGTCCGGATCGGCGGTGACCAGCACCTCGATGTCGGCTCCGAACCGGACCGCGTGCTTGACCGCGTGGACCCCTTCGAGCCGGACCCGATCGGGGTCGGCCTGCGCCGAACGGACCCGGCTGGCCGCGCGCCGTGCGGCATCCGGCGCGTAGGCTCCACCCATGCCCGTCCTCCTCGTGCTGCTGTTCGTCGGCGTTCCCCTGCTGGAGATCGCCGTCATCCTGCAGGTCGGTTCCGCCATCGGTGGCTGGCCGACCGCCGGCATCCTCGTGCTGGACAGCATCATCGGCGCGTGGCTGCTCAAGGTCGAGGGCCGCCGCGCCTGGCAGGAGTTCCGCCAGGCCCTCAACGAGGGCCGCTGGCCCGGTGACGAGGTCGCCCAGGGTGCCCTGATCATCGTCGGTGGGACGCTGCTCGTCACGCCGGGCTTCGTCACCGACGTCGTCGGGTTCGCGTTCCTGATCGCTCCGACCCGTCGGGTGGTCGCCCGCGGGGTGCGCTCCCGGGTGGGTCGCGGCGTGGCTGGCGCCACCGGTGCCGCGGGGGCAGCCGGTGCGGCCGGTGCCTCCCGAACTG
>SKNP01000088.1 GCA_007120485.1 Nitriliruptoraceae bacterium | reverse complement strand
TTGATCCCGTCAGGGAACCCGTCGCCATCGAAGCGCTCACGCTGTTGGCGGACCGCCGTGGCCACCGCGGGCCCAGCCGTCAGTCGCAGCAGCTCCGCGGAGCGCGTCGGGAAGGTCCGCCACGCCTCCAGCAGTTCACCGGACAGCCCGTCAGGGCCTCCGACGGCCTCCGCGGGTATCCCCGCACGACCGACATCGTGGAGGTGGCCGGCGAGGTGGATCCGCGAGATCACCGCCGGTGAACACCCGCGGGCGCGCGCGAGCTCGGAGGCCATCGCTCCGACCCGTTCGCCGTGGCCACGACCCTCGGGAAGTGCGGGCTCGACATCGTCGAGGAGGCGGACGACCGCCTCCAGCTCCGTGGTCACCGACACGCCAAGCGCCAGGTCCTCGGCTCCCAGCACCGTCCGGGTGCCGTCGACCGCCGCCACCTCGACGGCACGGCGGGCCAGGTCGAGCAGTTCCTCGCTGTCGTGGGCCGACTCCGGGCCCGCGTGCCCGATCACCATGCGCAGCGGGAGGCCCCGATCACGGAAGGTGGCGGCGGTGGCGATGAGCCGGTTGCCCAGCCGCTCCAGATCGTGCGGCGACATCGTCGGCCCGACCAGCCCGAACTCGCCGCTGCTGGTGGCGTACAGCTCCGCCCGGACCGCACCGGCCACGTGGGAGCACAGCGTGGCGAGCCGACGCTGTTGGACCAGCACGACCGTGTCCGGGGAGCGGGCCGACCACCGATCGGAGACGACCTTGGCGAAGGCGACGCGGGGCACCTCGTCCGCGTCGGCGAGGGAGCCGATACGTCGCTCGAAGCTGCGGAGGTCGGGCAGCCCGGTCTGTGGGTCGACACCTCGCTGGCTCGGACCAGCGCCGACGCTGCCGAAGCGCCGCTCGAACGAGGCGAGCAGCGCGGTCGGCGTGCGATCGGTGTCGATCAGCCCGATGAGGGCTTCCTCGTTGCCCTCACCGACGACGGCGTCCGCGCCGGAGCGGACCAGCTCGGCAGCGAGGCGCTCGGCTCCGGTGTGGGCGAGGACGACCGTGCGACCGATGCGGGCGCCGAGTCGCTCGCCGGCCTCCTCGAGCTCCTCCGGGCTCAGGCGCGTCGAGACGATCAGCGCATCGACGTCCGCATCGGGATCATCGACCAGTTCCGCCCCGGCCTCGACGAGCCGATCCCTGGCGGAGTCGGGGAGACCGATGCTGCGGAGCCGCAGCGTGCCTTCGAGCGCTGGCGGATAGCCGAGCGCGTCGAGGTGGACCGTCCGGACGGGCGTCTCGGTGTCGACCATCAGGCCGAGACCCGGACGGCAGCGTCGGCGGCGGGACCGTCCTCGAGGCCCTCGAGCCGCGATCGCCACGTGCTGGCGGAGGCGACCTGGGAGACGAACGCCGCCCGGTTGCGCTTGCCCGGCGCGCTGGCCGGGACCTCCGGGACGCCGTCGAAGGTGGTCCCGAAGTAGGCCTGCAGGGCGTGCAGTGCCTCGTGCCGCAGCTGCGAGGCGCGCGCCTCGGTAACCCCGAGGTCGTCGGCGATGTCGCGTAGCAGCCGGCCCTCGAAGTGGTGCTCGATCAGGACCTGTTTGGGCAGGTCGGGCAGATGCGCGATCGCGGTGTGCAGCGTGCCGACCAGCTCGTTGGTCTCCAGCGAGCTCTCCGGCAGCCAGTTCTCGTCCTGCTCGGGCACGCGGTCCGCGAGCGCATCGGTGTCCCCGTCCACGTCCCCGACGGGGCGGTCCAGGGTGAGCAGCGTGGACGTCAGGCCGGCGGCGCGGCGTTCGCGCACCACCTCGACGTCCATGGCGAGTTCCTGGGCGATCTCGTCGTCGTCGGGGGTGCGGTGGTGGCGCTCCTCGAGCTTGGAGGTCGCGGCCTCGATGGCGCGCAGGTCGCGGCGCAGGCGACGGGTCGCCCAGTCGCGGGTGCGGGTCGCGTCCAACACGGCGCCGCGGATCCGGATCGAGGCGTAGCGCGCGAACGGCACCCCGGTGGAGGGGTCGTAGCGGTGCGCGGCGTCGACCAGCCCGGCGGCGCCGGCGCCCCGCAGCTCGTCACGATCGACGTGGCGCGGGAACCCGCTGGCCAGCTGGTTCACCACGTGGTCGACGAGGTGGAGGTTCGCCTCGACCAGGTCGTTCGCGGCGTCGGCGTCCGCCCCGGCGGTCTCCATCGTGGTCTGCATCCCCTGGCCTCCTGCTGCCCCCGGCCCGACACGGTGTCGGGCGATCCGGTGCTGACGCGGTGCGTCGCGTCGTTGCTACAGATGGGCCATCGGCCAGGAGGACAGGGCAACTGAACCGGCTTCACATCTCCTTCACGACGATGGATCGGCTCTTCACGTGCGCCTTCACGGGGCCCGCAAGCCGGTCGGCAGGCTGGCGGACCGGATGAGCGGTCCGACCGAGCGTCGCGTCAGACGTGCGCGGGGCGGATCAGCCACGAGGAGGCGCTTCAGCGCGTCCAGGGGCGGTCGACGGGCAGCGTGGCGCGACCGACCGTGTCTGACGCGGCCGACCGTGTCAGACGCGGCCCCCGCGTCACACCCCGACGACGCTGACGCGGTCTCCGCGCGTCGCACCCCCGACGACGCTGACGCGGTCTCCGCGTCGCACCCCGACGATGCCGACGCGGTCCCCGCGTCGCACCCCGACGATGCCGACGCGGCCCCCGCGTCGCACCCCGACGACGCTGACGCGGTCCCCGCGTCGCACCCCCGACGATGCCGAGGTGGCACCCGTGACCGAGGAACTCGTCCAGCTGCTGGAGCGGCAGACCGGTGCGGTGCGGTCGCTCGAAGCGCGCATGCGCGCGCTGGAGCTGCTCGTGGCTGCCCGTGAACAGCGGTTCGTCAGCGTGGCGCTCGAGGAGCTCGAGCAGGCGGCGGAGCACCTCGCCGCGCTGGAGCTCGGCCGGGTCATGGTGATGGAGTCGGCCGGGTTCGGCGCGGATGTCCGCGCGAGCCAACTGGTCGAGGCGGCTGATCCGGACGTCGCTGGCCAGCTGCGTACCTGCATCGACGACCTGCGGGTCGCCACCGACCGGCTGGCCGACGCACGTGAGCGCGCGATGGCGGTCACCGGCCAAGGCGCACAGGAGATCCGCCGTCGCCTCGAAGCAGCCCAGGTGCTCGGCGTCGCCT
>SKNP01000474.1 GCA_007120485.1 Nitriliruptoraceae bacterium | reverse complement strand
GCCGACGGGGTGGCGATCGGCGGGGCCGCGACCGACGGGGCCCTGCCGACGGGGTGGCGATCGGCGGGGCCGCGACCGACGGGGCCGCGACCGACGGGGACTCCGCCGATGCGCCACCGCTGCCGGACCTGCCGAGCCCGGGCATCATCAAGTGGCGCAAGGACGGCGAGTTCCACGACATGAACAAGCCGGTCATCGACGCGCTCCACGACACCCTCGGGCTCGGCCGCAAGCCGAAGCGCGAGCCGTTCCGACTCGACGGCGCCCAGGCCGAGGAGGTGGACGGTCGCACGGCCGCGCTGCTCCGCGGGGCTGCCGACGAGGGACGCTACGACCTCTACGAGGCGTTCTCTGCGACCGTACGTGCGCGCCCGGCGGCGTTCCCGCGCGACCTGCTCGCCGCCCGGCCGGCCGGGGACCCGATCCCGCTGGAGGAGGTGGAGCCGGTCGAGGCGATCACCGCCCGGTTCTCCACCGGCGCGATGTCCCACGGCGCGCTGTCGTCGGAAGCGCACGAGACGCTCGCGGCCGCGCTCAACCTGATCGGCGGTCGCGCCAACTCCGGTGAAGGCGGGGAGGATCCGGCTCGGTTCGCCACGCGCGGGTCCGAGCTGGACCTCGACTGCCGCATCAAGCAGGTGGCGTCGGGCCGGTTCGGGGTGACCCCGCAGTACCTCGCCAACGCGCACCTGCTGCAGATCAAGATGGCGCAGGGGTCCAAGCCCGGTGAGGGCGGACAGATCCCTGGCCACAAGGTGACCGACGAGATCGCGCGGCTGCGGCACACCACCCCGGGGGTGACGCTGATCAGCCCGCCACCCCACCACGACATCTACTCGATCGAGGACCTCGCACAGCTGATCTTCGACCTCAAGCAGGTCAACCCGCTGGCGTTGGTCGACGTCAAGTTGGTCGCCGAAGCCGGCATCGGGACGGTCTCGGCCGGGGTCGTCAAGGCGCTCGCCGACTCGATCCACATCTCCGGCAACGACGGTGGCACCGGGGCGTCACCGCTGTCGTCGATCCAGCACGCCGGACTGCCGTGGGAACTCGGACTGGCTGAGGTCCAGGCCACGCTCCGGGAGAACGGCCTGCGCGGCCGAGCCAAGCTGCGGGTCGACGGCGGGTTCAAGACCGGCCACGACGTGCTGATGGCGGCCCTGCTCGGCGCCGACGAGTACTCCTTCGGGACGGCGGCGCTGTTCGCGGAAGGGTGCATCATGGCGCGGGCGTGCCATCGCGACACCTGCCCCGTCGGCATCGCCACGCAGCGTCGCGACCTGCGCGACAAGTTCGCCGGCACCCCGGACATGGTGGCCGGGTACCTGACGATGGTCGCCGAGGAGACCCGGCGGCTGATGGCCGGCCTGGGGCTCGCCAGCCTGGACGATCTCATCGGGCGGGTGGACCTGCTCCAGCGTCGTGACGAGCTGCCGGCCAAGGCCGACCGGGTCGACATCGAACCGCTGTTGTACGACCCACAGGTGGGCGAGCGACGGTTCGTGGAGCGGGCCGAGGTCCAGGACCCCCGAAGCGAGCTCGGCGATCGGGTCTTCGACGACGCCCTGGAGACGATCTTCCTGGGTGGGATCACCGAGTTCGCCTACGACATCAGCAACGCTGACCGCACGATCGGGGCACGGATCGGTGGGGCTGTCGGGCTGGAGTTCGGCGAGCAGGACCCGCCGGGACTCGCGCGGCTGCGGTTCAGTGGCGAAGCCGGGCAGTCGTTCGGGGCGTTCGCCAGCCGCGGGCTCGAGCTGGTGCTCGACGGTGAGGCCAACGACTACGTCGGCAAGGGGCTCGGGGGTGGCCGGATCGTGATCCGCGCCCCGCAGGACGACGCGGGTGACCCGGTGCTCCTGGGCAACACGGTGCTGTACGGCGCGACCGCCGGCGAACTGTTCGTTGCCGGCCGGGCGGGGGAGCGGTTCGCGGTCCGCAACTCCGGAGCGACCGCCGTGGTCGAGGGCACCGGGGATCACCCGTGCGAGTACATGACCGGCGGGACCGTCGTGGTGCTCGGTCCGGTGGGACACAACCTCGGCGCCGGGATGAG
Organism: Nitriliruptoraceae bacterium; assembly: GCA_007120485.1. GTDB lineage: Bacteria > Actinomycetota > Nitriliruptoria > Nitriliruptorales > Nitriliruptoraceae > SKTG01. Next base: position 1,079 of record SKNP01000474.1, on the reverse strand, counting down.
CGGTGGTGAGTGCTTCGTGCACGACGGCCAGGGTGACGTCCTCGCCCGGGTCAACCGGCAGCTCGTGGAGGCACGGCGTCCCGACGGCGCCCACCTCGCCCGGGTCCGCGAGCTGGTCGAGGAGCACGCGACCGTCACCGGATCCTGGCGCGCCGCTGCCCTGCTGCAGGACTGGGAGACCGCCGCGGACCGGTTCTGGCGGATCGCGCCGAAGACCGACATGGACCGGGTGGCCAGCTCGGAGGCTGCCGGCAGCACCGCCGACTGACGTTCGCGGGGACGTCGGCCCGGTCCAGCTCGGGGCAGCTTCGGCCGCCGATGGAGCGGTCGGTACCTGGTCGAGCGGACCGGGTCGGATGTCCCGAAGGCGCGGCGTCCGAGGTAGCCTCCGCGCTCGTCCGATCCGCGTTCCGTTGCCCCCGCGGAGGCACCGTGCGTCTCGCTCGTCCGCTGGTGATGCTCCCGGCCGTGCTGCTGTTGCTGATCCCGCTGACCGTCGCTGCGGAGGAGACCGAGCTCGAACGGATCGAGGAGGAGCTCGCCGAGGCGGAGGAGGCGCAGGCCAAGGTCCAGCAACGGCTGGAGACGGTCGGCGCCGAGCAGGAATCCCTGCGGGCCCGCGTGGGCGAGCTCGAGGACGATGCGGCGTCACTCGAGCAGCAGCTCGAGGGGTTGCGCGACGAGCTGGGTGAGGTCGAGGAGCTCATCGCGGTCCGCATCCGTGAGGCCTTCAAGTACGGCGCCTCCCTCGACCCCCTGTCGGTCTTCTTCGGCAGCGACGACCCCTCCGCGGCGTTGACCAAGGTCGAGATCATCGACCGGGTCGTGTCCTCCGACCAGGTTCGGACCGAGGAGCTGACCGCCGCGCAGGACCGGGTCGAGGCCGCCGAGCAGTTACTGGCCGAGCGCACGGACGAGCTCGAGGAGGCCCGACAGCGCCAACGGGAGCTCGCCGAGGAACTCGAGGAGGAGTACGCCGCGCTGGCGGAGATCCAGGACGACCTCTCCGACGAGGCGCAGGCCGAGCGCGAACGCATCGAGGAGGAGCGCCGGGAACGTGAGCGGCGCGAGCAGGAGCG
>SKNP01000015.1 GCA_007120485.1 Nitriliruptoraceae bacterium | reverse complement strand
CGGGCCCCACGGCGGGTGACGGCGCTGGCTCAGGCGGTAGGTCCCCGACCTCGGCCAGGGAGCGCAGCGCCGCCGTGATCCGTTCGTAGCGCCCTCGCTCGTCCGTGTACGGGGCCAGCACGTGATCATCGATGGCGGTGCGCAGCGCCTCACGGACCTGCCGATCGACGTGGCGGGCATGCCGAGCGGCGCCGAGGCTCACCCACCACCGGCCGAGCACCGCCAGCAGGACCCGCGCCAGCAGCCCCCCACCGAACAGCAGCGTCGGCCACGGCAACACGTCGGTGACGTAGGGGGTGGGCAGCTCCGGCAGGTTCAGCCAGCCGACCACCGCGATCGCGGTCAGCCACAGCAGCCCCACGATGGCGGCCAGCTCCGCCACCCCCCGTAGCCAGGCCACGGGCCGCCACCAGCGGCGTTGCTTCGGTACCCGCGGCACGCCCGCGACCGCGTCGCCGAGCGCGGGGGCGGCGTCGCGGGCGGTGTCCTCGATCGTGTCCCCGAGCACCGCGTGCTCCGCACCGACGGTGTGCTGCAGCCGGAGCTCCCGGGCGAGCGCCTGCTCGAGCGGCCCGCGGCGGCGTCCGGCATCCACCGTCGTCGGACCCTGGTTCCAGCCGAACGGTGCGAGGAGCTCGGCGGTCGCCTGGACCGGTGCGCGGAGCAGGCGCCCGAGCGGCGACCGCAGCTGCTCACGGGCGGCCCGTCGGTAGGAGACGTCCGCGTCGGGTGCGGCCCGGTGCCCGTCGGTCACCTCGAGCAGCGCCGGCAGCAACCGGTCGGCGTCGACGTCCAGCTCGGGCGGGGCCGTCAGGTGGTCCAGGGCACCCCGGGCGTACTGGGCGGCGTCGGCGGCCAGACGCCGCCGGGCGGTCGCCTGCCAGGCCGCCAGGTCGACGAGGTGGTCGCGGAGGCGCTCGACCCCGGCGCCCGTCCGCGCCGAGGTCGGCAGCGGCTGCAGGTCGACGTGCCCCTCCTCGCGCAGCCGTGCGGTCAGGTCCTCCAGACAGCGTTGGACGTCGTCGTCGGCGAGCTCGTCCACGCGGTTGAGGACCACCGTGACCGTGTCGGCGTGCACCGTCAGCTCCCCGAGCGGTCCGTCGTGCAGGTCCGCCCGTGCGTACTTGATCGGGTCGACGACCGCGACCACGGCATCCACCCGCCCGGCGAGCCGTCTGGCGACGTCGCGGTGCTGTTCGGCGACCGAGTCGTGGTCGGGCAGGTCGACCAGCACCAGCCCGGACGGCAGGGCCGCACCGACCTCCCGCCGCGCATCGAGCCCGAGCCAGTCGAGCAAGGCGGTCGCGGCGCGATCCAGTTCGGCGACCACCGCCAACGGCCGGTCGGTGGTCGGCCGACGCACCCCTTCGACGACGACCGGCTCGCCCACGAGCCGGTTGACCAGCGCCGACTTGCCGACACCGGTCCCCCCGACGAGCGCCGCCACGGTCAGCCCGTCCCCGTGGGCGAGCCGCTCATCGATCCGCCGCCGCAGGGTCCGTGCCGCCGCGACCTGCCGCTCGGGCAGCCGACCTGGTCCGTGCTCGAGCAGCGTGTCCAACGCCGAGGTGACCGTGACCGCCCCATCCTGCTGGCCCTGGCTCACGGCTCGCTCCGGGTCACGGCGCGCAGGGTGGCCACGGCCGGACGCGGCGGCGTCGCCGCATCGAGCGCGACGTGGAAGGGTGCCCGTTCCTCGTCGAGCAGACCGCCGACGCGCTCCTGGAGGTCGTCGCGGATGTCCTCGAGCAGCCGTTGGACGTTGCGCTCGCCGAGCAGCTTGGTCAGCAACCAGTGGCTGGTCGCCGCCGCGGCAGCCGCGATCCCGACCTCGCCGGTGGTCAAGCCCCCGGACAGCGCGAACAGCACCAGGATCGCCGAGGTCGCCACGGCGTTAACCGCGTTGGTCCACCGGCGGGCCCGGTCCCGGCGTGGGGCACCGACCTCCTCGACGAGCCGGGAGACCGCGTCCTCCCAGTCGGCGATGGCGCGGCGGACGCGCTGAGGCCGGTCCTCGCCGTGCCCGCGGATCTCCGGGTGATCGTCCAGCAGGTCGCGGCTGACCGGGTCGGCCTCCAGGTCGCGGCGGGCACGGTCGTGGGCGTGCTCGAGCAGCCGCGTGACGATGCGCGTCAGCTCCCCCGCGACCTCGACCTGCATCTGTTCGGTCGGATCGGTGGTGCGCCGCCCCAGCCGGGTCCGCACCACCGACCCGACCTGCTCCGCTGCGGACTGCACCTTCTGCAGCGCGGCGTTGCCGCCGACGAGCCCACGCCAGCGCTCCAGCACCTCCGCACGCAACGACAGCCCGGCTTCGAGTTCCTCGCGGAGGTCATCCGGCACCCGGTCGAACCGAGCATCGACCGTGGCACGGAGCCGACCGGCGGCCTCCAGCTCGCGTTCGACCGCCCGGCGCATCCCGGTGAGTTCGGCCGGGACGGCTGACCGCAGCCCCTCGATCGCCGCCCGTCGGACCTCGGCGCGCCGCTCGTCCGGAGCCAGGTCGGCGAGCAGATCACGCAGGGGCGCCACGGTGGACTCGGGGAGCCGGTCGTCCTCGACCGGCTGGTGGGCGATCTCCACGATCCCAGCCGGATCGAGCCCTTCCGCCCGCAGCCGCCGTGGGACGTCGGCCAGGACCTCGGCCCGCTCCTCGTCACGGACCTGGGTGACGGCGACCACCACCATCGCCTGCCGGTCCCGAGCTCGTCGCAGGTAGGTCGCGCCGACCTCGTCGGCGTAGGTCCGGGCGGTCACCAGCCACAGCCAGACGTCGGCGGCGTCCAGCGCCTCGTCGGCCAGCGCATGGTTGGCGACCTCGACGGTGTCGATGTCCGGAGTGTCGAGCAGGGCGACGCCGGCCGGTAGCCGCGCGCTGGTGGTCAGGCGCAACTGCCGGCCCGACGGCGTCCCGGCGGCGTCCTCGCTGATGCGCGTGAGCCCGGGCAGCACCCGGTCGTCCTCGAACCGGCCCCGCTCCCCCGGATGGCAGACCAGCGTCGGCACCCGGGTGGTGGGTCGCACGACGCCGACGTCGGTGACCCGTCGGCCCGCCAGGGTGTTGACGGTGGTCGACTTGCCGGCGCCGGAACCGCCGCCGACGACCATCAGCAGGGGCGCGTCCGGTCGGGCCGCTCGGGCGGGCACGCCTCGCAGCAGACGCACGAGCCGGTCGCGTTCGGCGGTCAACGCCGCACGGTCCTCATCGACGAGGTGGAAACCGAGCGATGCGAGGTGATCGGCGAGTTCGAGCGGAGCCACGTCAGCGGTCAACGGCGCGGCCGCAGCCGCCGACGCGACGTCATGGGCCGCGTGCGGGTCCGCGTCGCGCGCGTCGTGCGCGTCGTTCGGGGCCGCCAGCGGCGCCGTGGCGTCGTCCGGCGCCCGGCGAGAACTGTCGCTCACGGCCCCCTCCCGACCTCGGTCGACGGACCCTACCGGTCACCGCTGAGCCGCTCGTAGCCGGCCCGTCCCGGCGGACGCCGCCGACCGGCCACCGCTGCACCGGTCGCATCCGACCGGTTCCGGCGTGGGCTCGAAACGGTCCGCGGTCCCGCTCCCGTTCGATCACCGCCGGGTACCACGCCCTGCGTGTGTGGTCGTACCTTCCTCTGCATGGACATCGACTCGTTCCTCGCCAAACCGGGAACCCGGCCCGCGCTGATCGTGGTCGCGGTGCTGGTCGCCCTGCACCTGATCGCCGCCATCACCCTGGTGTCGCTGCGTGCCGCCACCGGCGATCAGGTCCTCGCCGGGACCGCCGTCGATGGAGAGGACGTCGGGGGGCTGGACGAAGCCGCGCTGACACAGGTCGTCACCGACCGGGCCGAGGAACGACTCGCGCGGCCGGTCGAGGTCACCACCGAGGAGTCCACCGCGTCCAGCCCGCGCGAGGAGCTCGGGGCCGTGGCCGACACGGCAGGCCTGATCGACGACGCGTGGTCACGGGGCCGCACCGGCTTCTACACCGCGCTCGGCCAGCAACTGGGGGCCCGTTTCGGGGTCGAGCGCGACATCGACTTCCGCGTGCGCGTCGACAAGCCACAGCTGCGGGCTTGGGCGGAGGACACCGCCGACGAGCTGTCCCGCGATCCCCAGCCGGGTCGGGTCCACCTGGCCGTGGACGACGACGGGTCGCCGGCCCTCACGACCGAGGCCGCCACCGACGGGCTACGGGTCGACGCGGGCCACCTGGGCGCCGAGGTCGCCAGGCGGGTCGACGAGCCCGGGTTGGTCGAGGTCACCGCGAGCACCGAGGAGCTGGACGAACCCACCGACCAGGACGACCTCGACAACGCGGTGACCGCCGCACAACTGGCGCTGTCTGACGACGTGCGGCTGGACAACCCGTCCGGCGGTGACGACGTCGAGCTCGCTCCGGCGGCGCTGGCCGAGGTGCTGGAGGTCGGTTTCGACGCCGACGCACCGGCCGGACAGCGCCTGCCCGTCACCTCCGACGAGCAGCGGTTGACCGATCACCTGGGCCGGACCGGCGTGGCCGACCTGGCTGATGAGCCACGTGAGGCGGACCTGGAGCTCGCGGACGGCGAGGTGACGGTGGTCGACGGGACCCCGGGTATCGAACCGGACCTGGACGCCGCCGCGGCGCTGATCGTCGAACTGAGCGCCGAACCGGATGACCGCACCGGGGAGCTGCCCGGCGACACCGAGGATCCGGAGCTGCTGGCCGAGCCGGCGCAGCAGGCGCTGGACGACTCCGGCCTGTCGATCGCCGATCCGGTGGAACTGACCAACCCCAGCGACGGCGACGATCTGGTGCTCGACCCCGACGACCTCGAGGTGCTGCTCACGGCCGGGTTCGTCGAGCGGGACGGCCAGCCTCAGGTCGAGGTGTCGGTCGACGACGAGGACCTGACCGACCACCTCGACGGCCAACTGGACGCGCTGGCACCGGACCCGGTCGAGGCCAGCGTCGAGGTGTCCGGCGGCAGCGTGTCACGCAGCGGCGGGACGTCGGGCTTCTCGCTCGACATCGACGACGCGGCCGACCTGATCGCCGACCTCGTGACCGACGACGACCGCACCGACGAGCTCCCGGGCGAGATCGACCAACCCCGGTTCACCGCCGAGTTGGCGGCCACGATCCAGGAGGAGGTCTCGAGCTTCACGACCCCGCTCACCCCCGGGCAGGACCGCAACGACAACATCGCCCGGGCCGTCGAACTCATCGATGGTGATGTCATCCTCCCGGGCGAGCGCTACTCCCTCAACGAGGGGATCGGCGAACGGACCGAGGAGCGCGGGTTCGGTGAGAACGGCTTCATCGACGACGGAGAGCTGGTCAGCACCGTCGGTGGCGGGATCAGCCAGGTCGCCACCACCTTCCTCAACACCGCCTGGTTCGCCGGGATCGACCTGGTCACCTTCACCCCGCACTCGCAGTACTTCCAGCGCTACCCCGAAGGCCGTGAGGCGACGCTGGCCTGGGGGGTGCTGGACGTCGTCGTGGAGAACGACAGCCCGTACGCGATCCAGATCGTCACCGACTCGTCCGATTCGGACGTGACGATCGCGTTCTGGTCGACCGCCTGGGCCGAGGTGTCGACCGACATGGGCGACCGCTACGACGAGGAGGAGGGCGAGGCTCGCGACGGGTTCTCCATCGACTTCAGCCGCACCATCACCGAGCCCGACGGGACCACTCGCGTGGAGGAGTACACCCACACCTACCAGCCCGCCGACGACGATGAGTGAGTCGCCGTCCGACGGTCACGAGGTGACCTCGGCTGCGCTGGTCCGCCAGGGCGATGTGCCAGACTCCGCCACCATGGATCCTGCGACCCGCCGCCCCTACGACCTGGCGTCGGTGCTCGACGTCGCCGTGCAGGAGTTCAACACCCGCGGCTACGACGGCACCTCGATGGGTGACCTCGCCCACGCGCTGGGGCTGAGCAAGTCCAGCATCTACCACCACGTCCCCAGCAAGGAGGCGCTGCTCGGGCTCGCGGTCGACCGGGCGCTGCTCACGCTGTTCGACGTCCTCGACGAACCCGCCGCCGTGCAGGGGTCCGCTCGCTCCCGGCTCGAGCACGTCCTGCGCCGCAGCGTGCAGGTGCTCGACCAGGAACTGCCGTTCGTGACGCTCCTGCTGCGCGTCCGCGGCAACACGCAGACCGAACGGCACGCGCTGGAACGCCGCCGGGAGTTCGACCGCCGCGTCACCGACCTGGTCCGCGAGGCGATGGCCACCGGTGACCTGCGCGACGACCTCGACCCGGCGCTGGTGACCCGGCTGCTGTTCGGGACCGTCAACTCGCTGGTCGAGTGGTACCGCCCGGAGGAGGGCAGCGCCCGGACGGTCGCCGACGCGCTGGTGGCCATGACCTTCGGTGGCCTCGACGCCAGCTAGACCACCCCGAGGAGGTGGTTCATGGACCACATCGAGGTCGATGGGCTTCGGATCGGGTTCGAGCGGGCCGGGAGCGGGCCGCCGTTGGTCCTGCTCCACGGGGCGTTCAGCGACCGGCGTGCCTGGCGTCGACAGCTCGACGACCTCGCCGACGCGTTCACCGTCATCGCCTGGGATGCGCCGGGCTGCGGCCACTCGTCCGACCCGCCGGAGACTTTCCGCCTGCCCGACTACGCCGACGTGCTGGCCGGGCTCATCGACGCGCTCGAGCTGGGACGCCCGCACGTGCTCGGCCTGTCCTTCGGCGGGGGGCTGGCGCTGGAGCTCTACCGTCGCCACCCGCACATCCCCGCCTCGTTGATCCTGGCCTCGGCCTACGCAGGCTGGGCCGGGTCGCTACCCGAGCACGAGGTCCAGGCGCGCCTCGCCCGATCGCTGCGGGACGCGGAGCGCCCGCCCGAGGAGTGGGTGGAGGAGTACCTGCCGGGACTGTTCACCGACGGCGTCCCACAGGAGATGATCGACGGGTTCGTCGAGATGATGCTCGACACGCGACCGGCGGGGATGCTGCCCATGCTCCGGGGCTTCGCCGAAGCGGACCTGCGCGACGTGCTCCCGCGGATCGAGGTGCCGACCCTGCTGCTCTACGGCGACGCGGACCTGCGCTCACCCCTGCCGGTCGCTGAAGCGCTGCACGCCCGCATCCCGGGTTCGCGACTGGTGGTCATGCCCGGCGTCGGCCACGGCAGCAACCTGGAGGCGCCGGACACCTTCAACACGCACGTCCGGAGCTTCCTCAGCTTCCTCGGGTCGCCCTCGGCCTGAGCGGGCGGCCGGCCCGCATCAGTCCTCCACCGGGGTGCGCACCGTGCGGCTGCGACCCCGGAACTCCGCGATGCGGACCGGCTCGACCTCCTCGCGCCACACCGTCACATCGGTGATGCCGCTGCGGCCGGTGCGGACCCGTTCGGCCGCCTCGGCCACCAACCGGTCCCCGAGCCGCGCCGGCGCGAGGAAGTCGATCTCCGCGGTGGCCGCGACGGTCATCGGCCGGCCGCTGTTGCAGGCGGCCGCGAACGCCGTATCGGCCAGGGCGAACACGAACCCGCCGTGCGCGATCCCGTGTCCGTTGAGCATCCGCTCGTCGATGGTCATCGCCACCCGGGCGTGACCGGGATGGACCTCCAACAGTTCCATCCCCAGCCCGGCCGAGGCGTCATCGGCGGCGAGCATCGCCACCGCCGGGTCGATGGTCGCGTCCGGGTCGGCCGGCGTCGGGGCGGTCGGATCCGTCCCATCGTGCTGCTCGCCCACGGTGCCTCCTGCCTCGCGGCGACCTTCACGCTAGCGGTGGGACCCACCACCTCGACGTCGCGGCCGTCTGCAGCCAGACCCCCGGTCGCGGCCCCTTGCGGCCGTCCTCGGTCGTTGGCACCGTCGGTCGTCCTTGGGTCGCTGCCGCCTGCAGCCGTCCCGCGTCGTTGGCACACGCGACGGCGGCAGCCCACCATCAGGTCAGGTCGAGCGGAACGCCTCGAACGGTTGCTGGCAGCTGGCGCAGTACCGCAGATCACGGCAGGGGGTCGGCCCGAACGCCGAGTCCTGCACGGTGTCACCCGACCCGCAGTACGGGCACGGCACCGCCGTCGCGGTGGTCGGCTCGATCGCCAGCGGCAACGCCCGCGACGGATCGCTCGGCTGGACCGCCTCCGGGATCGGGCCACCGGGTGGCGCGATCCCGTAGCTGCGCAGCGCGTCGTGGCCGGCCTCGTCGATCCGATCGGGCGTCCACGCGGGGTCGAACCGGAACCGCACGGCGACCTCGCGCACCCCGGGGACCTCGGCGACGGCCTGCCGTACGTCGCGTTCGATCATCTCCGTAGCCGGGCACCCGGAGTAGGTGGGCAACAGCTCGACCTGGACCCGGCCGTCCGCGTGGACGTCGAGGTGGTGCACCATGCCCAGCATCCCGATCGTCACCGGCGGCAGCTCCGGATCGGGGACCGCCTCCACGACCTGCCGGACGCGGCGCGCGTCCACCGGAGCCGTGCCGGCCGCATCGTCGGCAGCGGCCGTGCCGTTGGCAGGCTCGACGCGGCCGGCGGCGGTCGTCCGATCGGCGGCATCCGTGGTCATGTCGGTCACCACCTCGCGCCGGGGTGCTCGCGGTAGAGGCGGGTCATCTCCGGCCAGACATCCACCACGAAGTCGTCGGTGTGGCAGCCTCGACGTCCGAACGCGGCCTCGTCCGGCACCGCGGCGTCGACAGCCGGGACCAGGTCGGCGAGCCCCGCCTGCTCCAGCAGCGGCGCTGCGGACTCCAACCAGCGCTCGCGCAGCCGGGCGTGGCCGACCGGGAGGAGGCCATCGGCGACCGCCTGGTCCTCGTCCTCGACCGGTTCGAACAGCCCGAGCGCTTCCGGCAGGACCTGCGTGAAGCCGTCGCGGAGCCGATCCGCCGCCTCGTCGCCACCGCGGACGAGCCGGTCGAACCACAGCTGGGCGTGCTCGAGGTGGTAGCGGTGCTCGTGCAGGAGCTTGACGCTGAGCGCCGCAACCTCCGGGTCGGTGGAGGCCGCCAGCGACGCCAGCCGGATCGCCTCGAACCGGTCGAGCACCCAGTGACGGGCCAGCGTGTAGGCGAAGTCCCGGGGCGGGCGTTCGCACACGATCGCGTGCCGGTAGGCCTCCGGTTCGCGGCCGAGCCCGAGCGCGTCGACACCGGCGCTCACGTCGTCGACCGTGCCGTCCAGCACCAGCTGGTACCACAGGTCCGCGTGGTTGATGCCGGCCTGGGCGATGGTGGAGAACGCCAGGTCCTCCTCGAGCGAGGGGGCGACCCCGGTCCAGTGCGACGCGCGGTGCCCGCTGATCAGCGCGTCGTCGGCGATCGCCAGCAGCACCTGGCTGCGTGGCGTCGACAGGTCCGGGAGCGCGAGATCGGCCATGGTCATACCTCACCACCGTGCCGGCGCGGGACCGGACGCTCGCGCAGGTCGCTTCGGCCGCGCGCGTCCGCCGCCTGCCGGGCGGCCTCACGCTTGTCCCGGAACCCCGAGTAGCCGCTCTGCAGTCGGTAGCTGATGTCGACCTGCCGCTCAAGCAGTGTCGGGTCCTGGGTGTGGAAGTGCTCGCTGGGACAGACCGCGTACTCCACGCCCTCGTCGTGGCGGAAGTGCGTCTCGCGGGCGAGCACCAGCGCAGCTTCCGCGTCCGGGGCGTGGAGGATGCCGACGTGTTCCATCGGTGCGTCCCACTTGCGTCGACCGAAGACCTCGAAGGTCGCCATGTCGGTGCTCCTGCCGTCAGATCGGGCGGTCCGTGCGGTGGCGGGTCGGTCGTGTGGGAGCGGCGTCCACCGGTGGGTCAGGCAGCCGTCGCCGGCTCGGGGCCGAGGACGATGTCGTGGACCCAGGCGTGGTGGCGGTGCAGCAGCTGTCGCCAGTACAGCCGGCTGGCGGTCGCCTCGGTCGGTTCACCCTTGACGATCTGGGCCAGACGGTCCCAGTCCGGTTCGGTGTAGTCCCACCAGCCGGTGTCGGGGTCGTAGGCCAGCTTCGGATCCGGGGTGTCGATGCCCATGTCCCACATCTTCGGGACGTAGGTGTTGAGCCACTCCTGGCGGGACGCCTCGTTGGAGCGACCCTTGACGCCCCAGCGGATCATCGGGTCCTCCTCCGCGGGCACGGCCGTACCGAAGAAGTGCATGATCGGCTCCCACCAGCGGTTGACCGCCTCCTGGAGCATCTCGAACTGCTCGTCGGTGCCGGCGGCCAGCGCCAGCATGATGTCCTCGCCATGCCGGTAGTGCAGCGACTCCTCGGCCACGACCCGCTTCATCACCCGGGCGTAGGGGGCGTAGGAGGTGTCCAGCAACGCGCGCTGGGTGACGATCGCCGCACCATCGACGAGGAAGCCGATGCAGGCGACGTCACCCCAGGTGTAGGTCGGGTAGTGGAACACGTTGTGGAACCTGCCCGTGCCAGCGATCAGGTCCTCGTACATCGCCCGGCGCGGTCGTCCCAGCGACTCCGCGACCCGGTAGATCAGGTGGGCGTGGCCGACCTCGTCCTGGACCTTGGCCGCCAGCGAACGCTTGCGCTTCAGCGTCGGTGCCCGCGCGATCCACTCGCGTTCGGGCAGCGCCCCCATGATCTCCGAGTTGGCGTGCATCTCGATGAACTTGATGTTGAGCGTCCGGTAGGTGTCCGGCATCCACTCGAACGGCTCGACGCGGTGGCCCGCATCCAGCGCTGCGAGGAACTCCTCCTCACGCACGGGATCGGAGGTGGAGGTCGCGCTCATCAGGCTCCCGTTCGTCCGATGTGAGGCTGGCTCGACGGCTCGGTCATCGTCATGCTTCGGCGTGGATCCGGGTCTCGACCAGGTGGAACCGACCGACCACGAACGCGTCGTCGACCAGGGAGGCGTTGGCCGCCGGGTTCGCGCCGGTGGCGTGGAAGTCGCTGAACGCGCTGGTCTGGTTGACGTACACGCCCTCGGTCAGATCGAACGAGACCGACACCCCGACGTCCAACGCCACGTCGGTCGCCTGCGCGCGGACCTTGTCCTCGCGGGTGTGCACGCCGAAGGTGATCGCGCCCCGGCGGCGCACCAGGTCGCGGACCCGCTCGAACGACGCGTCCGTGCCTTCCGTGGCCACCAGGAACGCGATCGGGCCGAAGCGCTCGGAGTCGTAGGCATCCGTGTCACCCTCGTCGACGGCGACGACCAGCGGGGTGCGCACCACCGCCTCGGGAGCCTCCGGGTGGTCCAGCGTGCGCGAGTCGGCCACGACCGTGCCCAGCGACCGCGCCTCATCGATCCGCTCGACGATGCCCGGGTCACCGATCGCCCCCAGGATCTGCACGCCCTTCTTGGCCGGCTCCAGCAGGTCGTCCAACGCCGCCGCGACCCGCTCGCCGACCTGTTCGAAGGTCAGGTGCCCCTCGTCGGTGTCGATGCCGTCACGGGGGACGAACACCGCCTGCGGGGTGGTGCACATCTGCCCGCTGTACAGCGAGAAGCTGAACGCCAGGTTGGCGAACATGCCGGCCGCGTCGTCGGTGCCGTCGATCACGATCGAGTTGACGCCCGCCTTCTCCGTGAACACCCGGGCCTGCCGGGCGTTGTCCTCCAGCCACTCGCCGAACGTGGTGGAGCCGGTGAAGTCCACGAGCTTGACGCGCGGGTCGGTGGCGAACCGCTTGGCGGTCGGCTCGTCCGGTCCCTCCGCCGCCAACATCACCAGGTGCCGGGAGAAGCCCGCGCTG
>SKNP01000480.1 GCA_007120485.1 Nitriliruptoraceae bacterium | reverse complement strand
GGTCAGACGAAGTCGCTGAAGCCGCGGTCGACGTGGCCGGTCAGCCGGCGGTGTAACCGGGCCGCGGCGTCGTCGGTCAGCTCCCCGACGTAGTCGGCGACCAGCCGCAGCACCTCGACATCCGCCTTCGCGCGGTCGGCCGTGTCGAGAAGCGACTCGAGCTCCGGCTGCAGCTCACGCGGGAAGATGGAGGTGTCGGCTCGGGAGCTGTGCACGGCGTCGGCGTGGAGCTCGAACAGCTCGCGGACGACCCGCCGCTGGCCGTGCTGGTAGGTGGCCATGCGCGGATGCTCGATCACGAACACCCACAGCAGATCCCGCAGCACGTCGTCGACCAGGCGGGCGTCGCGCGGGATCGCGAGGTCCTGCTCGTGCCGTCGGGGCGCGGCGCTCGGGTCGGCCAGGCTCACCGAGTGCACCAGCCGGTTGATGAGGCGTTTGCGCATCAGTCGCAGCGCATCGCGGGACTCCGCGGACCCGTCGTGCTCCCCGGCGAGGTGGCGGAACCGCTCGAAGGGGCCGGTCGTGTCGGTGAACAGCTCCTCGACGGCTTCGGTCAGCTCAGCGGCGGTGTAGCGCGATGGGTCGGCGCTGGGCTGCTCGGCGAGCTTGCCGCGGCGGCGGCGCCGTTCGACCAGCTTGGCGGCGGTGTGCTCGCGCGCCGATGCGGACTGGGTCAGTAGCGCCAACGGCAGGGAGCCGGCGAGGTAGAAGTCCTCGAGGTCGTGGACGGCGTAGGCGGCGTCGTCGGCCCACTCCATCACCTGCGCTTCGAAACTCTGTCCGTGCCGGCGTTGGTCCGGCACGGGATCGCGGACCCAGGCGGCTTCCTCGCGTTCGGTGGGGTAGAAGCACCACTTGTGGTCGCTGACCTCGCCGCGTTCCCACGGGTACTTGATCGACGCGTCCAGCGTCGCCCGGGTGAGGTTGAGGCCGGGCTGCGCGGTGGAGCCGGTCAGCCGCTTGGTGACCAGCCGGAAGGTCTGCGCGTTGCCCTCGTAGCCGCCGACCTCGGCCGGGTCGAGTCCCCAGCTGCGGGCTGCCGAATCGACCGCCTCCGACAGCGACTCCTCGCCGACGTGACCGAAGGGCGCGTGCCCGAAGTCGTGCATGATGGCCGCAGCCTCGACCACGTCCGGGTGCGCACCGAGTTTCCAGCCCAGCCGACGGGCGAGCTGCGACACCTCGATGGTGTGGGTCAGCCGCGTCCGGAAGAAGTCGGCTTCACCTGGTGCGACGACCCCGGTCTTGCCCTGCAGCTTGCGGAACGCCGTGGTGTGGACCAGGCGGTCGTAGTCGCGGGCGAACGGGTGCCGGTAGTCCGCCGGGTCGTCGCGGCCCGGCGCGCGGGCCAGATCGTCGTCGGTGTACCCGGTCGCTCGTGGATCTGCCATCGGCCTTCGCGTTCGGTCGGGGATCGTGCGTGTCGGCGCACGGGGTGGTCGGCGGAGGTGGACGGGAATCGAACCCGCCAGGGACGGCGCTGCCGCCCCTCGTCGGCTTTGAAGGCCGCGGGACCCACCAGGCGTCCAGACACCTCCTCGCGCGATGCGCGCGGTGTCAGGCTACTGGCCCGGCGCCGTGTCGCGGTGAGCCGTCGGCTCGATGACCGCCAGTCGGCGGTCACCGGGTCGGGTGGACGTAGCTGGCCAGCGCGTCCCGTGCGGCCTCCGGGGGGTCCTCGCGCAGGCTGTAGCGCGATCCGCGGCCTTTGCCCTGGGTGGCGACCAGCCCGGCCTGACGTAGGATGGAGAGGTGGTGGTGGGCCGTCGCCTTGGCGACGTCGAGTTCGCCGGTCGCCTCGCTCAGGCTGATCGGGCCGGCGGCCATCCGCCGCAGCAGCTTCAGTCGGCTCTCGTCGCCGAGCGCCTTGAACAGCCGCAGCAGAGCCGGGGACGGGGCTTCCGCCGGCAGGGAGACGAACTGGTCGGCGACCGAGGTGGTCAGCACCTCCGCGTCGCCACGGGTGCCGAGCACGATCCACGGGCGGATCCAGAAGCTCGGGAGCAACAGGACGCGACGGATGCTGGCATCCGTCGACAGCTCGTAGCCGTTGGTCGCTTCCAGCACGATGCTGGCGACGTCCTGCCCGTCCTCGTGCTGCCGCTGTCGGTAGGCGACGTCGCGCGCGATCGCGCCCATCGCCTCGCGTTCGACGGTCTCCCAGAGGTCGCTGACCCCGCGGAGTGCGGCGAGCAGCCGGGCTCCGTGGGTCGGCGGATCGAGCTGGACGATCCGGTCCAGGGGGATCTGGCTGTCGGGCTCGAAGCAACAGACGTCGTCGATCGCCTGCTGGTCACCGGCCGCGACCTGCTCGCCGAGCTCCCGCGAGCCGGAGCGGTGGCTGGTCGCGTAGTGGCCGAGCAGCAGCCGCCACGCGATCTGCGGGTCCTCCTCGAGCATCGCCAGCAGCTGCTCGACCCCGGCCGGGTCCGGGAGGTCGGCGGCGAGCAGGCTCAGGACGTGGAACGAGTTGTCGACCACGTCGAGGTCGACGAGCTCGTCGAGCACGCCGTCGGGCAACTGCTCGCGGGCGTGCGCGATCCGGCTGGGGCCGACGTCGTAGTTGTCCGTGCCGTCGAGGTCGACGAGTACCCCGATGAGCCGGAGCAGCTCGGCGCCGGCCGAGGACCGGACGTAGAGCTCCAACGACGTCGACGTGGACGTCGGTCGGAGGTCGACCATCCTCATACGCGGGATCCCGGTCGGGTTCGACGCTTGCCGGACGTGGACACCGTACCCCGTGCCCACCTCGCGGGCGGGGCGGTGTCCTCGGTGGATGGGTATCGATCGGGACGTTCGGACAGTGTCCGATCACGAACGAACGGCGAGACCCATCCATCGGTCGTATCTCGCCGAACATGGGGGGCCGGCATCGTTCGACACACGACGTATCGTAGTGTACGATGACCATCGAACGAAGGCGGCGACCGCGCTGACGACCCCCGGCAGATCCCGCGCCAGGGCACCGGCACCGACCGACGTTCGTGGAGGTAGCAACCATGCTCGACATCCCACAGCTCGAGGTGGTCGCACGTTCGCAGGCCCAGGAAGCCCAGCGCCTCGCGGGCCGCCGCCGTCTTCGGCGCGAGCTGCGCCACGACGGCTCGGGTCTGCGCACCCGCGTCGCCCGCAGCCTCGCGG
>SKNP01000457.1 GCA_007120485.1 Nitriliruptoraceae bacterium | reverse complement strand
TGGGGAACCGTCGCAGCGCCAGGATCGCCGCCCGCATCACCAGCGCGAACGGCGTGATCTTGACGTCGAACCCCTGCTCCTGCGCGTGGTCGGTCAGCTCGCGGCGCAGCTGCATGAGCTCGGTGAGGTCCGCGTCCCGCGAGCAGGTCGCTTCCGGGATCTCCCGCCGGGAGACCTCCATCTTCTCCACGATCCGTTTGCGGATCCCGCGGATCTGCTCGACCTCGCCGGGGGTGCGACCCCGGAACCCCGGGACGGGCTTCTCGCCGGGCGCGGCCGCGTGCAAGCTCGGCTGCGGCCGATCCGCCGCGGGCGCAGCCGGTCCGGTCGTCGAGGTGGTGGACGGTGCCGCCGTAGCGGGAGCGGACGCTAGCGCTGCGGTGGCCGGCGCAGACGCGGCGGGAGCGGACGCGTCGTCCGCCGCGGCCTGCACGTCCGCACGTGTGATGATCCCGTCCGGCCCGGAGCCCGGTGCGATGGCCACGAGGTCGACCCCGAGGTCCTTGGCCAGCTTGCGCACCGGTGGCTTGGCCAGCGGCTTGGTGGCAGCGGCCTCAGCGACGGCAGCCTCAGCCGCGTCGGCACCGCCACGGCGTCGGCGCCGACGGGCACCGCCGGCCTTGCCCTGGCCGTAGCCGACCAGCGGCTGGGGTTCCTCGTCGGCGTCCAACGCCCCGCGGGTCGCGCCGGCGTCGGCGACCGCGTCGGTCGGTGCCGCATCCCGCTCGGGCACCGCGGCGTCGGCATCGGCATCCCCGGCCTCGAACCCGCCCTGCGCCGGTGACGCGGCACCGTCGTGGGTGGGTTCGTCCGCGTCGGCGACCGCGCCACCGCTGACGTCGACCCGGACGAACACCTCGCCGACCTGCAGGGTGCCGCCGACCTCGCCGGTCAGCTCAACGACCGTCCCGGCGAACGGTGACGGCACGTCGACGACCGCCTTGGCGGTCTCGATCGCGGCGACCGACTGGTTGAGCTCGATCGTGTCGCCGACCGAGACGTACCACTCGACGATCTCGCCTTCCTCGAGCCCTTCCCCGAGGTCGGGCAGCTTGAAGTCCCGGATGTCGCTCATCGCTCCTCCTCGCGGGGCGCTCGCCGCCCCGTCCGCCCACGTGGGGCTCGCCCGGCCACGCTCAGTACGCCAACGACCGTTCGACCAGATCGAGGATCCGGTCGACGTTCGGTAGCCAGTACTCCTCGAGCTTGGCCGGCGGGTAGGGCGTGTCGAAGCCGGTGGCTCGGAGCACCGGCGCCTCCAGGTGGTAGAACGCGCGCTCCTGGATGCGGGCGGCGATCTCCGCTCCCATCCCGAGCGTCGACGCGGCCTCGTGCACCACGATCGCGCGTCCGGTCCGCTCGACCGAGGCCACGATGCCCTGGGTGTCCAGCGGCGCCAGGGAACGCAGGTCGACCACCTCGAGGGACCAGCCCTCGTCGGCGGCCGCGTCCGCAGCTTCCATCGCCGTGCGCACCATCGGTCCGTAGCAGAACAGGCTGACGTCCGTTCCCTCGCGGCGGACGACCGACCGGTGGGTGGGTTCGGTCTCCACCGGCAGCTGCGCGTCGGACTTCATCCAGTAGCGGCGCTTGGGCTCGAGGAAGATCACCGGATCGTCGCTGTCGATGGCGGCCCGCATCATCGCGTAGCCGTCCTCCGGGGTGCCGGGGGTCATCACCTTCAGCCCGGCCGTGTGGGCCCAGTAGCTCTCGGGGGACTCCGAGTGGTGCTCGACCGCACCGATGCCGCCCCCGTAGGGGATGCGGATCGTGACCGGCAGCTTGACGGTCCCGCGTGAGCGGTTGGGCATCTTCGCCAGGTGGCTGACGATCTGCTCGAACGCCGGGTAGGTGAAACCGTCGAACTGCATCTCCGCGATCGGCCGGTAGCCGTACATCGCCAGGCCGATCGCGGTGCCGACGATGCCCGACTCCGCCAGTGGCGTGTCGAAGCAGCGCTGCTCGCCGAAGCGGTCCTGCAACCCATCGGTGACCCGGAACACCCCACCGAGCTTGCCGACGTCCTCGCCGAACATCAGCACCCGGTCGTTGGCCTCCATCGCGTCCTTGAGGGCCTGGTTGATCGCCTGCGCCAACGTGACCGCCATCAGGCACCCCCCTCGCTGCCGTCGAGTTCGGCCCGCAGCTGCGCGGCCTGTTCGTCGAAGTGGCCGGACGGATCGACGTAGACGTGCTCGAACAGCTCCATCGGATCGCCGTGGTCGGCGTCGTAGATCCCGTCGCGCACGTAGGTCGCGACCGACTGGGCCTGCTCGTCGATCTCGCGTTCCAGGTCGTCGTCGTACAACCCGCGGGCGAGCAGCAGGTTCTTCATGCGGGCGATCGGGTCGGTCTTGGCCGCCTCGTCGAGCTCGTCCTTCGTGCGGTAGCGGGTCGGGTCGTCGGAGGTGGTGTGTGCCTCCATCCGGTAGGTCAGCGCCTCGATGAACGCGGGTCCCTCCCCGGCACGGGCGCGCTCCACGGCCCGTTTGGTGACGGCGTAGGTTGCCAGGACGTCGTTGCCGTCGACGCGGTAGCCGGGCATGCCGTAGCCGATGGCCTTGTGTGCCAACGTCGGTGCCGCCGTCTGCTTGTCCAACGGGACCGAGATGGCGTACTGGTTGTTCTGGACGAAGAAGATCACCGGCGCCTTCTGCACACCCGCGAAGGTCATGGCCTCGTGCGGGTCGCCCTCGGAGGTACCGCCGTCCCCGAAGTAGGTCATCGCCACGATCGGGTTGTCGTCGAACCGGGCGCCCATGCCGAACCCGGTGGCATGCAGCGCCTGGGTTCCGATCGGGATCGACATCAGCCCGAAGTTGTGGGCGTAGGGGTCGTGGTCGGACAACCACGTCCCCCGGTAGAGGTGCAGGAGCCCGGCGGCGTCGACCTCACGGACCAGTGCCGCCCCCAGTTCGCGGTAGGAGGGGAAGATCCAGTCGTCGTCCTCGAGCGCGTAGGCGCTCCCGACCTGCGCGGCCTCCTGCCCCATGCACGAGGCGTACACCCCGAGCTGGCCCTGCCGTTGCAGGTTGATCGCCTCGCGGTCCACCTTCCGGGTGACGACCATCAGCCGGTAGAGCTCACGCAACTGCTCGTCGCGCAGGTCCAGCGGATGGTCCGCGTCCGGATGCTCGGTCCCGTCCGGGTCCAGCAGATGGACCGGCTCGTCCGGTGGTAGCAGCAGCCGCGGGTCGTCCCCGCTTCGCGGCGCCACCGTGGGGTCGCTGCCGTGTTCCGACACCACGTGCTCCTCGTCCCGGGCACGGCACCGGGGTTGCCGGCCGTGCCGCTCGTGCTCGCGCGGTCCCTCGGCCCCGAGTTCCACGGGCCAGGGCCCCCGGCGGGGGTTCGCGAGGTCATCTCCCATCGACCACCGACCGGGTCGCGGTCGCGTCGGTCCGATGCGCGCCGGCGCCTGCCTGCGCGGTGGGAACCCTAGTGGTCGCGACCGGAGGTGGCAGGGCAACGAACGGGGCATCCGTGCGGGGACCGACCGAGAGGTGGCGCAGCTCAGGTCCGGGGTCCCGGACCGCCCGGGTCCGAGGACCTCGGGCCCGGCGAGCGAGGCGGACTAGCATCGAGGGTGACGTCGAACCAGATGAGGGGAGAGCCGATGCGTATCGTCGCGGGGTTCCTACGATCACCGGAAGGCCGGGCCGCCCTCCAGCGCGCCTTGGAAGAGACCAAGCTGCGCGACGGCGAACTGCTCGTCGTGCACTCGATGCGAGGTGGTGAGCGCGACGAGCTCGATCAGGTCATGAGCTACCGCGAGGAGTTCGAGAAGCTCGAGAAGCAGCTCAAGGAGTCGGGTGTCACCTACCGGCTCGTGGAGTACGCCCGCGGCAACTCACCCTCGGAGGACCTGCTCCAGGCCTCCAAGGACGAGGACGCGGACCTGATCGTGATCGGGATCCGGCGCCGCTCCCCGGTCGGCAAGCTGATCCTCGGCTCCAACGCCCAGGACATCCTGCTGCACTCCGACGCCGCCGTGCTGGCCGTCAAGGCCGGACCGGAGGACGAAACCTGACCGACCCTGCGGGGCCGGCACGCCGCGACCGGGGCGACACCGCCCCGGTCGCGTGTTGCGTCCAGCAGGTCGACCGGGTCAGTCCGCGGATGGCTCCGCGCCGGCTCCGGGTTGCGCCTCCGGCGGCACGCCCGCCCCGAGCGCGTGCACCCCGCCGTCGACGTGCACCACCTCGCCGGTCGTTGCCGGCATCCAGTCCGAGAGCAGCGCGCAGATCGTGCGGCCGACCGGATCCGGGTCGCGGAGATCCCAGCCGAGCGGAGCGCGCTCCTGCCAGACCTCATCGAAGGCGCTGAACCCGTCGATCGACCGCGCCGCCATGGTGTGCAGCGGCCCGGCCGCGACCAGGTTCGCGCGGATCCCGCGGGGCCCGAGGTCACGCGCCAGGTAGCGGTTGGCGGACTCCAGCCCCGCCTTGGCGACCCCCATCCAGTCGTAGCCGGGCCAGGCGACCTGGGCGTCGAAATCGAGGCCGACGATCGAGCCGCCCTCGACCGCCAGCAGGTCGGCGAACGCTGAGCCGAGGGCCACGTAGGAGTAGGTCGAGACGTGCAACGCGGTCGCGACGTCCTCCCACGGTGCATCGAGGAAGCCGCCACCGAGACACGACTCCGGCGCGAACCCGATGGCGTGGACCAGCCCGTCCAGCCGTCCCCAGCGCTGCTGGACCTCCTCGGCGATGGCGGTGAGGTGCTCCGGCTGGGTCACATCGAGCTCGAGCACCTCCGGCTTCTCGGGCAGGCGGGAGGCCGCCCGCTCGGTGAGCCGCAGACCGCGGCCGAAGCCGGTGAGCAGGATCTCCGCGCCCTGTTCCTGGGCGTTCTTCGCCGCGAAGAACGCGATCGACCGGGGGTCGAGGACCCCGGTGATGAGCAGGCGCTTGCCGTCGAGCAGCATGGTGGTCTCCTGGGTCAGGTCGAAGGTTGCGGTGCGGACAGGTCATCGGTCCGGACCGATGCCGGACCGACGACGACCGCCATCGCCACCCCGGCGTCGTGGGACAGCGACACGGCCAAGGACGTTGGTGTGCCGTGGAGCCACAGCTGCGGTGCCCCCGATGCGCTCGAGCGGACCTCGACCGCGTGGAACGGCAGGCGCAGGTCATCGAACGCCTTGCGGGCCGCCTCCTTGGCAGCGAACCGCGCGGCGAGGCGTGCCCGTTCCACCTCGAGGATCGGGGCGCCGCGTCGGGCGTCGGCGATCTCCCGGTCGGTGAACAGCCGCTGGAGCATCGCGGGGCGGCGGTCGAGGGCAGCGGCGAGTCGCGCGACGTCGACGACGTCGCAACCGGTCACGAAGGGCGGCAGGTCGGTCACGACCCGGTCGAGGCCGGATCGTCGGCGCCGCCGTGCGGCTCGGAGAAGGTCTCGGCCATCTCCGTGCCCGCCAGCTCGGCGAGCGTCGCCTGCAACGCCATGTTGAAGCTCCGACGGGACCTGGGCGTGTCGTCGGGCGGTGCCATGACCTCCCCGAACCGGACCGTGACCCGGCCACCGCGCACCCGGGGGTTCTCGTTGACCGGCCAGACCTCCTCGATGCCGAGCACCGCGGTCGGGACCACCGGGGTCCGGGTCTCGGCCGCCAGCCGCGCCACACCGCTGCGCAGCCGGTGGACCCGACCGTCGCGGCTTCGGGATCCCTCCGGATAGACCGCCACGCAGGCCCCTTCGAGCAGCATCGAGCGGATCAGCTCCAACGCGGTGGCATCCCCTTCACCGCGCCGCAGCGGGATCATCCCGAGCCGGGTCAGCTGCGGGCCGACCAGCGGGGCCTCCGTCAGCTTGCGGTCGCCCAGGAAGTGCACCGGGCGTCGGATCGCGGACGCGATCGCCACCGAGTCCGCGTGGGAGCGGTGGCACGAGGCGACCAGCACCGGCCCTCGCGCCGGCACGTGCTCCACCCCGTCGGCGGTCAGACCCAACCAGCCGCGCATCAGAGGGCGCAAGGTCAGCCGGGTCAACGACCGTGACCCCGGGACGGTCGGGGTGAACCCCTCCTCGTCCGGAGCGTCCGTCGGTGACCCGGCCCCCTTCGACATGCTCAGGGCCGCGTCAACAGCAACGCGGCGTTCTGCCCCCCGAAGCCCATGGAGGTCGACAGCACCGCGGCGACGTCCTGCTCCCGTGGCGAACCCGACACCACGTCGAGGGCGATCTCCGGGTCCTGGTTGACCAGGTTCGCCGTCGGCGGGATCCGGCCTTCACGGATGGCCTGCACCGCGAACACCGCCTCGATCGCACCGGCCGCACCGAGCGTGTGACCGGTCACGCCCTTGGTGGAGGCCACCGCGATCCCGTCGGTGTGATCCCCGAACACCGCACGCAGCGCCCGCGCCTCCGCCGCATCGTTGAGCGGCGTCGACGTGCCGTGCGCGTTGAGGTGGTCGACCTCGTCCAGGCCGACGCCGGCCTCCTCGACCGCGGCCCGGATCGCCAGGACGGCGCCACCGCCGTCCTCCGGCGGTGCGGTCGCGTGGTGGGCGTCGGCGGAGGCACCGGCACCGGCCACCGTCGCGTAGGCGGTCGCCCCCCGGGCGGCCGCGTGCTCGGCGGACTCGAGGATGACCACGGCCGCACCCTCACCGATGACGAAGCCGTCGCGGTCGACGTCGAACGGGCGCGACGCGGTGGCCGGATCCGGGTTCTTGGTCAACGCTCCCATCTGCGCGAACGCGCTCACCGCCAGCCCGGTGACCCCGGCCTCGACACCACCGGCGATCACCACGTCCGCGGCTCCCCCGCGGATCAGGTCCCGTCCGAGGTGGATCGCCGAAGCGCCGGCAGCGCAGGCGGTGTTGACGGTCATGTTGGGCCCACGGGCACCGCTGCGGATCGCCACGGTGCCGGCTGCGGTGTTGGAGAGCATCTTGGGCACGAACATCGGGCTGACCCGCTTCGGCCCCTTCTCCAGGTAGTTGGGGTACTCCGACGCCCACGTCTCCGCGCCACCGATCCCCGACCCGAAGAGCACACCGGTCCGGTCCGGGTCGGCACCGGCGAGCTGCTCGTCCTCCTCCGAGGCGAGCCCGGCGTGAGCGATGGCCTCACGAGCGGCGATCGCGGCCAGGTGGGTGAACCGATCCAGCCGGCGTGCCGAGCCTCGGCCGAGTTCCGCATCCGGATCGAACGCGGGAACCCGACAGGCGAGCGTGACGGGGGTACCCATCTCGACCAGCCGCTCATCGACGGCCGCAGCGGTCCGTCCCGCCAACGCACCGGCCCAGGCGTCGTCCAGCCCCCGAGCGCCCGGGCTGATGATGCCGAGTCCGGTGATGACGACGTCGGTCACGCCTGCTTCTCCTGCACCTTGTTCATCGCGTCCTGCACGGTCCGGACGTCCTCGAGCTCCTCGTCCTCGAGCTTGACGCCGGTCTTCTCCTCCAGCACGAGGGTGAGCTCGACCACGTCGAGCGAGTCGAGCCCGAGCGCCTCGAAGGTCGCGTCGGGCGTGACCTGGTCGGCCTCGATACCGAACTCCTCGGTGAGGACCTCGGTGAAGGTGGCGAGTAGATCCTGGGACACGTGGTGCTCCTTGTCGTCGTCGCGGGCCGGTCGGCCAGCGTGTGGGTCGGTGTCGGTCAACGTGTGGGGTGGTGCGCCGATGTGGGTCAGCGGCAGATCAGGTCGTCCATGGTCGCACGGATCAGATGCCGGCGCCGCCGTCGACCGGGAGGACCGCCCCGGTGGTCGAGCCGGCGGCATCCGAGGCGAGGTAGCGGATCGCCCCGGCCACCTCATCGGCCTCGACCGGGCGACCGCTGGGTGCCTGGTCGATGAGCGCCTGGCGGGCGTCGTCGCCGAGCTGGTCGGTCATCGCGGTCGTGACGAACCCGGGCGCGACGACGTTGGCGGTGATGCCCTTGCGAGCGACCTCGCGGGCGAGCGACTTGGTGAACCCGATCAGGCCAGCCTTCGATGCGGCGTAGGCGGTCTGCCCCGCGTTGCCACGCAGCGCGACGACCGAGGCGACGCTCACGATACGCCCGTGTCGCGCGCGAAGCATGGGTCGCAGCGCCGCCCGGGACAGCAGGTACGCACCGCGCAGGTTGACCTCCACGGTGCGGTCGAACCGCGCGGGGTCCAGACGCATCAGCAGGTCGTCGTCGGCCACGCCCGCGTTGTTGACGACGACCGCCAACGTGCCGAGGCCCGTGGCGTGCTCGACCGCCGCGGTGACGCTGCCTTCGTCGGTGACGTCGAGGTGGAACGGCTCGGCCTCGCCGGGGACGCCGTCGGCCACCTCGGCAGCCGCGTCCGCGTTGCCGCCGTAGCCCACCAGGACCCGGAAGCCTTCCTGTGCCAGGGCGTGACAGGTGGCGGCACCGATGCCCCCGCTGCCACCGCTGACGATCGCGATCCGGTCACTCACGTGGCACCTCCGGCACCCGCGGTCGTGGTCGTTCCCCGGTGCCGGGTGGGCTGCCAGGTCAGGAGACACGAGCCCCACGTCAGCCCGGCACCGAAGGCGGTCAACAGGATCGTGTCACCGGGGTTGAGGCGCCCCGCTTCGCGGGCATCGGCCAACGCCAGCGGCACGGAGGCCGCCGAGGTGTTGCCGTGCCGGTCCACGGTGATGTGGGTGCGCTCCGGCGGGATCCCGAGCCGCTGGCCGACCGCCTCCAGGATCCGGATGTTGGCCTGGTGACCGACCAGCAGATCGACCTGGTCGACACCGAAGCCGGCATCCCCGAGGACCTGCTTGGACGACGCGGTCATCCGGGCGACCGCGTTGCGGTAGACGTCCCCACCCCGCATCGACAGGAAGTTCGAACGGTCCTGGAGGACGTCACCATCGACCGGATGTCGGGTCCCCCCGGCCTCGGTCCACAGCATCGACGGATCGGTTCCGTCGGCCCCGAGGTCGAACGGGCCCAGGCTGGCCTGGTCGTCGGCGACGAGGATCGCGGCCCCCGCGCCGTCGCCGAACAGCACGGCGACGCCGCGGTCGCCGGGATCGACGATGCGGGTCAACGCTTCCGCGCCGATGACCATGACGGCCCTGTCTCCCGTGGCCAGCATGCCCGCGCCGACGCGCAGGGCGTAGAGGAACCCGCTGCAGGCCGCGTTGACGTCGAACGCGGTCGCTTCGCTACCCAGCGCGGCGGCCACCAGCGGGGCCGTGCCCGGCACGGTGTGATCCGGGGTGGTGGTCGCCACGACGATCGCGCTGAGGTCGTCGGCGGTCATCCCCGCGTCCTCGAGCGCACCGCGGGCGGCCGCGATCGCCAGGTCCGAGGTCGCCTGGTCGGGGGCCAGGACGCGTCGCTCACGGATCCCGGTGCGCGTGCGGATCCACTCGTCGTTGGTGTCGAGGACCTGGGCGAGGTCGTCGTTGGTCACGACGCGCTCCGGCAGGTACGACGCCAGACCGGCGAACCGCACCGGCAGCGTGTGCCCCTTGGGGATGGTCGATGAGCTCACGGCTCCTCCTCGTTGTGGCGCGGCGGGAGGGCGGTCCGTGACCGCCGACCGCCGACGGCCAGGGGTGACGCTAGGCGCGCGGACCGCTGGATGCGGACGTGAACGCGGATGTCACCGCGTCGAGATCCTCCGGACCCTCCACGCGGTGGACGGTGACCTCGGGGACCGTGCGCTTGGCGAGCCCCGACAGGACCCCACCGGGCCCGACCTCGACCAGATCGGTGACCCCGCGGGCGGCGAGCGCCAGTTGCACCTCCCGCCAGCGCACCGGCGAGAGGATCCCCGCCTGCAGGTCCGCGGCGATGTCGTCGGCGCCGATCCGCGCCGTGACGGAGGCGCCGGAGACCAGGGGGACGGACGGGTCGGCGACGGCGGTGCGCTCCAACACCTCGGCCACCTGAGGGACCGCCGGCGCCATGGCCGGGGAGTGGAACGCCCCTTCGACGTCCAGGGGCAGCGCTCGCCCACCGGCGTCCCGTGCCTGCTCGGCGACGACCTCGACCGCGTCCGGCGGCCCGGCGACCACGACCTGGCCCGGCGCGTTGTCGTTGGCGACGACCAGTCCGTCGATCCGGTCGACCAGCACCTCGACGGCGTCGGGGGTGAGCTTGACGACGGCGGCCATGGTGCCCGGGTTGGCCGCGCAGGCCTCGGCCATGGCCGCCCCACGGGCGGCGACCACGGCGGCGCCGTCACGCACCGTCATGGCACCGGCGGCGATCGCCGCGGTGTACTCCCCCAACGAGTGGCCGGCGACCACCTGCGGGAACACCCCGGCGTCCGCGAGCGCGCGCCAGGCGACCAGCGAGCAACCGAGGATCGCCGGCTGCGCGTCCGCGGTCCGCCCGCCGGCGGTGCCGTCCTCGGTCAACGCACGCACGTCACGGCCGATGCCCTCGCTGACCTCGTCGAGCACCTCGAGGGCGGGATGGCCCGCCCACGGCTCCAAGGAGCCTGCACGGTGGGATCCCTGGCCAGGGAAGACGAACGCGATCGACAAGGCGACCTCCTGACGGACGCGCGGGCTCGGCGGGGGCCAGCCCTCGGAAGAGTGAAGTTGACACCGACGTCAGTGTCGATGTCAAGGCGGATCGGTGGCAAGCCACCATGGGGACGGCCGACCCGGATGCCGGGACGGGTCGAGGGCGAGGTCCCGGCGCCGGCCAGCTACCGTCGGGCTCCCCCGGGACCAGGGAGCGTCCGCGTGGACCGTGGAACGTGCGCCGCCGCTGACGCCGCCGACCCCCTCGCGTCCACCCGCGCCGCCTTCTCGCTGCCCGATGGGGTGCGCTACCTCGATGGCAACTCGCTCGGCGCGCTCCAGACCGCCGTCGCCCACCGGCTCCGGGAGGTCGTCGACCACGAGTGGGGCCACGGGCTGATCCGCAGCTGGAACGACGCCGGGTGGGTCGAGCTCCCCCGCCGGGTCGCCCAACGGCTCGCGCCGCTGCTCGGTGCCGACCCGGACGAGTTGGCCGTGACCGACTCCACCTCGGTCAACCTGTTCAAGACGCTGGCCGCCGCCCGGGGGCTGCGACCCGGCCGTCAGGTGCTGCTCACCGATGACGCCAACTTCCCAACCGATGTCTACGTCGCGCACGGGCTGGCCGAGTTGACCGGCGATCTCGAGGTGCGCGTGGTCCCCACCGCGGAGGTCGCGGCACACCTGGACGCGGACGTCGCCGTACTGCTGCTGACGCACGTCGACTACCGGACCGGGCGGCGACATGACGCGAAGGATCTCACCGCCGCCGCTCACGCCGTCGGTGCGCTGACGGTCTGGGACCTCTCGCACTCGACCGGTGCGCTCGACGTCGATCTCCACGCCTGGGACGTCGACCTGGCCGTCGGCTGCACGTACAAGTACCTCAACGGTGGACCGGGCTCGCCCGCCTACCTCTACGTCGCCGAGCGCTTCCTCGACCGGGTCGGCCCCCCGGTGCGCGGCTGGTTCGGTCACGCCCGCCCGTTCGCGTTCGATCTCCGCTACGAACCGGCACCCGACGCGGAGCGGTTCCTGGACGGCACCCCGCCGGTCCTGTCGATGGCGGCGCTGGAGACGGCGCTGGGGGTCTTCGACGGCGTCGACCGCGCGACGCTGGAGGCCAAGGCCGGCGCGCTGACCGGACGCTTCATCGACCTGGTCGATGCCCGCTGTGGCGACGAGGTGGAGATCGTCACGCCTCGCGACGCCGCCCGCCG
>SKNP01000059.1 GCA_007120485.1 Nitriliruptoraceae bacterium | reverse complement strand
GGCTCGGCCCGGCACCTCCCCGCCTCCTCGAACCCATCGCCGGCTCCGATCGATCGGTTCCGACGTCAGCCGGTCGTCGAGGTGGTCGTCTTCGGACGGTTGTACGGCAGCTTCGCCAGGAGCATCCCCATCGCGCAGGTGTTGCTCACGGCGGCGAACACCAGGCCGGCGCCGACGAACCCGGCGACGAACCGCGCCGGCGGGAAGACGATGCTGACCAGGATCGACAGCAACACGATCGACCCGGCGACCAGCCGGACCTGTCGCTCCAGATCCCACCGGATCACGTCCTGGACGACCGGCCCGTCGACCTGCTGCCACGCGAGCACACCGCCCTCGAGGATCGGTAGCTCACCGAGCCCGGCGGCAGCGAGCTTGTCCTGGGCCTGGTGCGCACGGTTGCCGGTACGGCAGACCAACACCACCTCACGACCTTCGTCGGTCAGCTGCTGGATCCGGTCGACGTGGTCGTCGAGTTCGTCCAGGGGCAGGTTCTTCGAGCTGGGAAGGTGGATCGACTCGAACTCGCCGGGAGTGCGGACGTCGATGATCTCCGCATCGTCCAACCGCTCCTTGAGCACGTCGGGGTCGATGCACACGGTCGCCTGCGGCACGGGTTCCTCCTGAGGTGGGGCGAACGGGGTCGTTGTCGTCAACGCACAAAGTACGTACATATTTCGGCCCCTGACGACCGGACACCCCACCGTGCGATGGTCGCGCACGGTCGGTGCCTCGACCACCCACCGCCGCACCGGGCGGGCGTCGACCTCCCGCGACCCCATGGGTGGCCGACACCCGTCCCGCCGTCCGGATGGAATCCGCGGGATCACCGGCCGGTTGTCATCGACAGCGACCCGACCGGCACCGGCCGAGCCGCCGAGGCCCGCGGAGGACACCATGCCCAACAGCTACGACGTCATCGTCATCGGCGCCGGCCCAGCCGGCGAGAACGCCGCCGACTACGCCCGGCAACGCGGCCTGACCGCCGCCATCGTCGAAGCCGAACTGGTCGGCGGCGAGTGCAGCTACTGGGGTTGCATGCCCTCCAAGGCGCTCCTGCGCCCCACCGAGGTCCTCGCCGCCGCCCGCCGTGTCCCCGCCGCCGCGGCCGCGATCACCGGCGAGGTGGACGTCGGCAAGGTGCTGCGCAACCGCGACGCGTTCGCCTCCAACTGGGAGGACAAGGGTCAGGTCGACTGGCTCGAGGGCGCCGGGGTCGAGCTACACCGTGGCCACGGACGCCTGGTCGGCGAGAAGGTCGTCGAGGTGGTCGCGGAGGACGGCAGCGTGACCCGACTGGAGGCGCGCGAGGGCGTGGTGATCGGGGTCGGGACCCGTGCCGCCCACCCACCGATCGACGGCCTGACGGACGTCGCCACCTGGGACAACCGTGACATCACCGAAGCCAAGCAGATCCCGGACCGCCTGCTCGTCCTCGGCGGCGGCGTCATCGGCATCGAGATGGCCCAGGCGTTCGCGCGGCTCGGCGCCGACGAGGTCACCGTGATCGAGGCACTCGACGGTGTGCTGAGCGTCGAGGAACCCTTCGTCAGCGACGAGATCGTCGCCGCCCTCGAAGCCGACGGCATCACCTTCCACCTCGGTGCCCGGGCCGAACAGGTCCGCCGTGAGGGCTCCGACGGCCCCGTCACCGTCACCCTCGCCGGCGGCGACGAGATCACCGGCGCCGAACTGCTGGTCGCGGTCGGTCGCCGTGCACCCACGGACCAGCTCGGCCTCGACACGATCGGGGTGGAGCCGGGCCGTGGCGGGTTCATCGAGGTGGACGACCACCTCCGCGTGCCCGGTCACGACTGGCTCTACGTCGTCGGTGACGCGAACGGCCGTGCGCTCCTCACCCACCAGGGGAAGTACCAGGCCCGCCTGGTCGGTGACGCGTTGGCCGGTGTGGACGTCGACCCGGCCTGGGCGGACGAGCACGCGGTCCCGAGGGTCATCTACAGCGACCCGCAGGTCGCCGCGGTCGGTCTCACCGAAGCCCAGGCGCGCGAGGCCGGTCACGACGTCACCACCGTCGCCTACAACGTTGGCCACTCCGCCGGCGGCGCGCTGCTCGGCAAGGGGACCGACGGCACCGCGAAGCTCGTGATCGACCGCCAGCGTCGCACGATCCTCGGGGCGACCTTCGTCGGGCCCGGTGTCGGGGAGATGCTGCACGCCGCGACGATCGCCGTCGTCAGCGAGATCACGGTCGACCGCCTGTGGCACGCCGTCCCACCGTTCCCGACCGTCTCGGAGGTGTGGCTGCGGCTGCTCGAGCAGGTCAGGGCCCACGATCTCGGCGACTGACCGGACGTGCGACGGGTCGGCCGTGCTCCTCCCCGGTCCCGTCGCACGCCCACCGTGGCCGGCCGGCGCCGCTCCCCCCGAGGCGCCGGCCGGCCATCCCATGCGACGGCCGCACGCGTCCTGCTTGCGCCTCCCGCCCGCCGGCCGACGGGGACAGGACGCGATCAGGGAGTCAGGCGCTCGTGAGGGCACGGTTCGGCGGTGACGAACCGCGATCGGTGGTGCGCACGTTCGCGTGGAGATCCGCGATCGTGTTCGCCGCCGTCGCGATCGGCCTGCACGCGCTCGTCAGCACCGCGGTGACCGGACACTTCCGCGATGCCGCGATCTTCCACGCCGAGTTCGTCGCCCACTCGGTGCTCGACCCTCTCCTGGCGGAGCGCAGCCAGACCGCCGGGTCCGCGGCCGATGCGGCCGCGGACCCGGCGCTCCGTCAGGCCCTCGAGGCCTACGCGATCGACGACCACGTCGTCCGCGTCGTGATCTGGGGCGCGGACGGGACCGTCATCGCGTCGGACGACCCGTCCACGCTGGGAGCCTCGCCGTCGGGTTACCTCGACGGCCTCGACCTGCACGACGGGGCCATCCACGCCGACGATGGCTCGATCGACGCACCGGCCACGCCCGGCGGTAGCACGGTCACCGACCCCGTCCGTAGCTTCATCCCGATGGCGACCGGCGACGGTCTGGTCGCGGAGGTGCTGCAGGACCCAGCGATGTCGGTCGGTGCCGCTGGCGCCTTCTCGCGCCTGCTGGGTCTGACCGTCGTCGGCGGCCTCGCGCTCCTGTGGGCCCTGCTGCTCCCGGTCGCTCGCCGCGCCAGCCGTCGACTCGATC
>SKNP01000377.1 GCA_007120485.1 Nitriliruptoraceae bacterium | reverse complement strand
TCCAGCAGCTGCAGCTGGAGGGCGTCGATCTCCTGGTCCCGCTCCTCGAGGTCGATCACCGCCAACGCGTCGCCCTGGTCCCACGCGTCCACACCAGCCTGGAACAGCGCAGCGGCGCGCTCGCCCATCGCCCGCAGCGAGCGGTCGAGGTCCGGCGGCAACCTCGTGGGTTCGAGGTCGGCGAGCACCTCGAGCACGTGTCGCGTGTGTTGGACGGCCCGCTCCACGTTCGTCGTCAGCCGCAGGAGCGCGACGAGGCGACGCAGGTCACCGCCGACCGGCGCCTGTCGCGCCAGCAGGACGTGCCCGCGCTCCTCCAGCTGCCACGACCGTTCCTGGACCTCGCCCAGCACGCGGTCGGTCGACCCCAGGTCGCTCGGCGAGGTCGGGTCGTGCGTCACGTCCGCCAACGCGCCGGTCAGCATGGCGGTGATCTCGCGGAACTGCTGGTCCAGCCGTTCCAGATCACGGTGGAACTCACGTGGCATGATGGCTCCGGGGTGTCGAACCGCGGACGGCGGCGGTCAGCCGAACCGGCCGGTGATGTAGGCCTCGGTGCGCTCGTCGCTGGCGCGGGTGAAGATGGTCTCGGTGTCGTCGACCTCGACCAGGACACCGGTGCGCTCCTTGCGCTGGTCATCCATGTCGACCGTGAAGAAGGCGGTCCGGTCGGACACCCGGGCAGCCTGCTGCATGTTGTGGGTGACGATCACGATCGTGTAGTCGGACGTCATCTCCTGCATCAGCTCCTCGATCCGCAGCGTCGCGATGGGGTCGAGTGCGGAACAAGGTTCGTCCATGAGGATCACGTCCGGATCGACCGCGATGGCGCGGGCGATGCAGAGGCGTTGTTGCTGGCCCCCGGACAGCGACAGGCCGCTCTGATCGAGCTTGTCCTTGACCTCGTCCCACAGCGCGGCGCGACGGAGGCTGCGTTCGACGACCTCGTCGAGACCGTGCTTCGCGCCGTTGAGGCGCGGTCCGAAGGCGACGTTGTCGTAGATCGACTTCGGGAACGGGTTCGGTTTCTGGAAGACCATGCCGATGCGACGCCGCACCTCGACCGGATCGATGTCCGCGTCGTAGATGTCCTCGCCGTTGTAGCGGAGCGTCCCGGTCACCGACGCGCCTGGGATCAGATCGTTCATCCGGTTCATGGTGCGTAGCAGCGTCGACTTGCCGCACCCGCTCGGGCCGATCAGCGCGGTGATCTCGTTGCGTGGGACCTCGAGCGACACCCCGCGGACGGCGGTGAACGACCCATAGCGCACGCTGATGTCCTCGAGCGTGAGGTGGACGTCGTTGTGCTGCTCGCGCCGCTGCCGACCGATGTCGGTGTGCAGGCTGGGGCGTTGCTCGACGGGGTCGGTGGTGGTCGTCGGGTCGTCGGTCATCGTCGGGTGCTCCACGGTGGATCCGTTCCGGGTCAGGTCGGGCACGCCGCTGGCTGCGACGCATCGGGTCACAGTTGGCTGCGTCGGGCGATGGCGCGGGCGACGATCGACATCGTCAGCGTGATCAGAATCAGCGTCAGCCCGCCGGCCCAGGCACGTTCGATGCCGGCATCGAAGGGCTGGCGGAACCCGTCGAGCATCAGCAGGCCGACATCCGACTGGGGGGAGCCGGTCAGCGAGGTGATGACCTGCCGGGCACCCAGCGCGGTGAGGATCAACGGCGCGGTCTCGCCTGCACCGCGCGCCACCGCCAGGATCGCGCCGGTCGTCAGCCCGGGTGCCGCCGCCGGCAGGGTGACCTTCAGGGCCGTCTGCCACTGCCGGGCTCCCAGGCCGAAGCTCGCTGAGCGCAGGTCCGCGGGGACCAGTCGGAGCATCTCCTCGGAGCTGCGCACCACGATCGGCAGCATGATGATCGCCAGCGACATCGCACCGGCCAGGGTCCCGAACCCCAGACCGAGTCCCCCGCTGCCGGAGACCAGCAGCGCGTACACCGCGAGGCCGACGAAGATGGACGGGACACCGGTCATGACGTCGGTGAAGAACCGCACGACGAAGGCGTAACGACCGGTCGGGTTGTCGTTGAGGTACAGCGCGGCCGCGATGCCGACGGGGACGCTGACCAGGGTCGCGATCCCGGTCATGTAGAGGGTGCCGACGATGCCGTGCAGGTACCCGCCGCCTCGGTCGCGGTAGGACAGCGGTTCGATCTGGGTGAGGAACTCCCAGCCGAACGCCGTCCAGCCGTTGGCGACGACCTGCCACAGCAGCAGCGCCAAGGGTGTGACCGCAGCCATGACGGCGAGGAACAGGACGCCGGTCATCGCGATGGAGCGTCGCTTGCGCCGCCGGGCGTGCGGGGAGCTCTCGTGGATGCTGGAGGGTGTCCTCGCAGCGGCGGTGGTGCGGGTGGGTGTCTGGGCGCTCATACGACGGCTCCTCCACCGAGACGCTGATCCCGGCCGACGCGCGCGACGACCGCTCGCGCGCCCACGTTGACGAACATGGTGATGAAGAACAGCGTCACGCCGACCGCCAGCAGCGCCCAGACCGCCTCGGGATGCGCGTCCTGGAAGGTGTTGGCGATGACGGCCGTCATCGCATCACCACCGAAGAACAGGCTCGATGCCCAGCGTTGGCTCGATCCGATCAGCACCGCCACCGCGAGGGTCTCGCCGAGGGCGCGGCCGAGCCCGAGCATCGTCCCGCCGACGATCCCAGAGAAGCTGCGCGGCACGATCACCCGTTGCATGACCTCCCAGCGTGTCGCGCCCATCGCGAACGCGGCGTAGCGCTCCTCGGCCGGGACCTGGGCGAAGACGTCGCGACAGATCGCGGTGATGATCGGCAGGATCATGATCGCCAGCACGTTCGCGGCCGACCAGTAGCTGGCCAGGAGCACCGGTGGGGAGAAGAACGGGATCTGACCCAGCGGGCTGTCGGCCACCAGTTGCCCGGAGGGGCCCCAGAAGACGACGCGGAAGTAGTACATCCCGACGAGCGCGTAGACCACGCTCGGCACCATCGCCAGCATGTCGATGGTCGACACCAGCGGCCGGCGCAGCCAGGCCGGGGCGACCTCGTTGGTGAACAGCGCGATGCCGATCGCCGTGGGGACGGCCATCACGATCGCGATCAGGGAGATCTTCAGCGTGCCGTAGATGAACGGGAAGGCGCCGTAGGTGCCCGTGACCT
>SKNP01000307.1 GCA_007120485.1 Nitriliruptoraceae bacterium | reverse complement strand
TCCCGCCTTCGGCAGGACCTGCCCGAGTTCTGGCCCGGAGACACCGTCAAGGTGAACGTCCGGGTCGTGGAGGGCACCCGCTCACGCATCCAGGCCTTCGAGGGCGTCGTCATCGCCCGGAAGGGCGGTGGCCTGCGCGAGACCTTCACCGTCCGCAAGGTCAGCTTCGGGGTCGGGGTCGAGCGCACCTTCCCGGTGCACAGCCCGGTGATCGAGTCGATCGAGGTCACCCGTCGCGGCAAGGTCCGTCGGGCGAAGCTGTACTACCTCCGCGATCGCGTGGGCAAGAAGGCGCGCATCAAGGAGAAGCGGGAGCCGTCACGCTGATCCGGCCCCCACGGCTCGTGGGGCCGTCGCCGACGCGAACGCTCGCGGCGGCGGCGCTCGCCGCGGGTAGGGTTCCGTCCCATGGATGATGGCGACCCCGACCAGCGGCCTGGTACGCCCAGGCCGGCGCCGCACCCGTCCGAGCCGGATGCGGGTGCGGGGACCCCGCCGTCGTCCTCCGGTCACGTCGGTCCCGGGCAGCCGCCGCCATCCGCCGCCGTCCCCCACGGCCACGACGGAACCACCTCGGCGTCCCACCACGCCGCACCCCAGCAACCGGGGCCGCCCGGGCCGCCGGTCCACCGCACCCACCCCGGTGACGAGGGGCAGGCGACGCCGGTGCAACCGACCCGCAGGCGGCGCTCGGACCGCGAACGGTCCAGCACCAAGGGCTCGTTCCTGCGCGAGCTGCCGGTCCTGCTGCTGATCGCGCTGGTCCTGGCGTTCCTGCTGCGCACCTTCGTGCTCCAGGTGTTCTACATCCCCTCCAGCTCGATGGAGGACACGTTGAGCGTCAACGACCGGATGGTCGTGGAGAAGGTCACCTACCTCTTCCGGGCGCCACAACGCGGCGAGGTGGTCGTCTTCGAGGGTGACGAGCTCGGCGAACTCGACCCGGATGCCACCGTCGGCGAGCGCGTCGTGCGGGGCGTCGGACAGTTCCTCGGTCTGGTGCCGGCCAGCGCCCGCGACTTCGTCAAACGGGTCATCGGGTTGCCCGGCGACGAGATCCGCATCGAGGACGGGCAGGTGTACGTCAACGGTGCCGCCCTCGATGAGCCGTACGTCACCTACGAGGACGAGTCCGATTTCGGCCCGGTCACCGTGCCGGACGACGCGTTGTTCTTCCTCGGCGACAACCGGCCGAACTCCTCGGACTCGCGGCGTTCCCTGGGGTTCGTCGAGGAGGACGCGGTCGTGGGGCGCTCGGCGGTGATCATCTGGCCGTTCGAGAACCGGCGGATGCTGACCGAGACCCGACACCAGGTGCCCGAACCCGGCGGCTGAGGCGGGGGGACGCCGCGGCGTTGCTACCGTTCGCCGCGATGGGACGTACCGCCAGCCGCCGGCCAGCCACGCGCACCGCGAACGGGGCGGTGCCGGTCCCGGCGGTGCCCAGCCTGGACGCCGAGCGGCGCCACTGGGCCGAGGGGGCGACGGTCGCCGGGATCGACGAGGTCGGTCGCGGTGCCTGGGCCGGTCCGCTCACCGTCGGGGCGGTGGTGCTGCCGAGCGACCGCCGCATGTACAAGCTGCGGGACTCCAAGGTGCTGGACGCGGCCCGTCGGGAACAGCTCGCCGCCCGGCTCCACGGGTTCGCCGACGGCATCGGGCTGGGTGACGCGACCAACGAAGAGATCGACCGCGTGGGTCTGAGCGCCGCGTTGCGGCTGGCCGCACGTCGCGCCGTGGCGGCGCTACCGGTGGCACCCGACGTCCTGCTGCTCGACGGCAACTGGGACTTCCTGGCCGACCACGGGACCCACAACGAGCTCCTCGTCCGCGGCGACGCCCGGTCGGCGTCGATCGCGGCGGCCTCGATCGTGGCGAAGGTCGACCGTGATCGCCGCATGATCGCCTCGGACGCCGACCACGCGCCGTACGCGTTCGCGAGCAACAAGGGGTACCCGTCCCCGGTGCACCGGGCGGCGCTCGCCGAGCACGGGTCGTGCGAGCTCCATCGGCGCTCGTGGGCGCCGGTCGCCGCCGCGGACACGCCGCAGCTCCCGCTGGACGGGTGAGCGGCGATCCGGCCTCGACGGGACTCCCACAGCCCGCCAGGGTCGCCCGCAGCGGCCGGGTCTGCCTCGCTACCCTGGGCACGGCTGCTCCCTCGATGCGGGCCACGGAGGTGGCGTGAACCCCGAGGAACTCGACGCGTACGAGTCCGACCTGGAACTGTCGCTGTACCGCGAGTACCGCGACGTGGTCCGGCTGTACCGTTACGTGGTGGAGACCGAGCGGCGCTTCTACCTGTGCAACGCCGTCGAGGTGACCCCCCATGACGGTGACGACCTCTGGTTCGAGCTCCACCTCACCGACGCGTGGGTGTGGGACATGTTCCGACCCGCGCGGTTCCTCAAGGACGTGCGGGTCCTGACGTTCCGCGACGTCAACGTGGAGGAACTCGTCCACGATGATCCGGAGCCGACCGACTTCCTCGACAGCTGACCGGGACGCGGATATGGGGTTCAACGCCACGCGGCGCTACCGCGACGACAAGCGCAACGACATCTGGCTGCTGGTCGCTGCGGTCGCCATCCTCGGTGCGGGGCTGCTCTGGGCCTTCGGGGTCTTCTGAGCTCGGCCGTGAGACCGGCGTCGTCCCGGTGAGGGGTCCGGGCACGGGCGAGCGACGGGCGGCGGTCGTCGGTTCCCGGACGCGGCCGGCGGCCGGGCCGACAGCGACCAGGCGGTCACTCGGGACCACGGAGCGGCGATGCTGAAGGCTTCCTTGGCGTTGGACCCTCACCTGGTGGTCGCCGACGTCCATCGGCGTACGTTCGGGTCGTTCGTCGAGCACATGGGCCGGTGCGTCTACACCGGGATCTTCGAGCCGGAGCACGCCGCCGCGGACGACGACGGGCACCGTGCCGACGTGTTGCAGCTGACCCGCGAGCTCGGGGTGTCGATGGTGCGGTACCCGGGCGGCAACTTCGTGTCCGGGTACCGATGGGAGGACGGGGTCGGGCCGGTCGATCAGCGGCCGACGCGGCTCGATGCGGCTTGGTACTCGCTGGAGACGAACGCGCACGGGATCGGTGAGTTCGTGAGCTGGGCCCGCAAGGCGGGCGTGGAGGTCAACTACGCCGTGAACCTCGGCACCCGTGGGGTGCAAGAGGCGCTCGATGTGTTGGAGTACGCCAACCACCCGCACGGGACCTACTGGTCGGACCTCCGGGTCGCCCATGGGCACCGGGAACCGTTCGACATCCGGCTGTGGTGCTTGGGCAACGAGATGGACGGCCCCTGGCAGACGGGCCACAAGACCGCCCACGAGTACGGGCGCCTCGCGGCGGAGACGGCACGGGCGATGCGGCAGATCCAGCCGGAGCTGGAGCTGGTCGCTTGCGGGAGTTCGGGTTCGGGGATGCCCACCTTCGGTGCCTGGGAGGCGACGGTGCTCGAGGAGGCGTACGACCAGATCGACCTCATCTCCGCCCATGCGTACTACGACGAGGCCACGGCCGGCGATCTGGGCAGCTTCCTCGCCTCGGCGATGGACATGGAGGCGGTCATCGAGCGCGTGGTCGCGACCGTGGATCGCGTCGGCGCGAGGCGAGGTGAGCGCAGGCGGGTCGACCTGTCCTTCGACGAGTGGAACGTCTGGTACCAGGGCGACCTCGAGGTGCCGAGGGAGTGGTCGCGAGCCCCGCGGGTCGCCGAAGACGTCTACGACCTCGTCGATGCGATCGTGGTTGGCAGCCTCCTCATCACGCTGCTGCGCAACAGCGACCGGGTGTCGGCGGCATGCCAGGCCCAACTCGTCAATGCACTGGGGATCCTGCGCACCGAGCCGGGTGGTCCCGCCTGGCGGCAGGCGAGCTTCCACCCCTTCGCCCAGGCGTCACGCTTCGCCCGGGGGCGCGTCCTCCACGCCGAGCCGGTCAGCCCGATGTACGACACCGTTCAGTACGGTCCGGCCCCGCTGGTGCACGCCGTCGCGACCCACGACCCGGAGTCCGACGAGGTGACCATCTTCGCGGTGAACCGGCATCAGCGCGAAGACGTCGCTCTCACGATCGAGACGCGCGGGTTCCCGGATCACCGGTTCGTCGAACGGTTCGTGCTCGACGGCGACCTTCGAGCGTGCAACACCCAGCAGCAGCCCGAGCGGGTGGTCCCTCGTCGGGTGGATGCGGCCGAACCGGTGCCTGGCGGCCTGCAGATCGCGCTCGCTCCCGTGTCGTGGAACGTCATCCGGCTCGGTCCTCGTGCCGTCGGGTGAGGCCTTCGTCCACGCGGTCGGCTGCGACCTCGCCAGGGTGACGGGGTCGGACTCCGCGGCGGCCGAGACCCGGCGGCCAGGTTCTCCACAGCCCCCACCGGATCCGCGGCCGGCGCACACGGGAGCGGTCGTACGGTCCGCTCCATGGACACCACGACCGACACCACCCATCACCGGGCACTGCCACCGGAGCTGGTCGCCTCGCTGCAGCCGCCGGGTCCGCTGGGCCAGCACGGGGAGGCGCTGGCCGCCCACCACCTCGTCGCGGACGACGGGCTGGCGATCGTGGCGCGCAACTGGCGGCTGGCTAGCGGGGAGCTGCGGGGTGAGCTCGACCTGCTCGCCCAGGACCCCCGGGACGGCACGCTGGTGGTCTGCGAGGTCAAGACCCGCCGCGACGCCCAGCGGTTCGGTGGTGCCGTCGCGGCCGTCGACGCGCGCAAGCAGGCACGGATCCGGTCGCTGACCGCAGCGTTCCTGCGGTCCTCGGACCGACGCTACGCCCGGGTCCGGCTCGACCTCGTCGCGATCGATCTCGGGCAACGTCCGCAGCTGTCGCACCTGGTGGGCGTGCTGTGAACGGCGCACACGGCTGCCTGGCCACGGTCCACGGGGTCGCGTTGGTAGGGCTGGAACCGCGGCCCGTCCGGGTGGAGGCCAGCATGTCCCCGGGGCTGCCGGGCCTGCGCCTGGTGGGGTTGCCGGACGCCGCGGTCCGTGAGGCGGGGGAGCGGGTCCGGACCGCCCTGCAGCGCCGTGGCTTCGCGTGGCCCAGCGAACGGCTCGTGGTCAACCTGGCACCTGCGGATCTGCCGAAGGCCGGCAGCACCTTCGACCTGCCGCTGGCCATCGCGATCCTCGTGGCCACCCGTCAGCTCCGTCTAGCCGACGGTGACCAACCGTGGGCGTGCGGCGAGCTCGGGCTGGACGGCACCGTCCGTGCCACGGTCGGCCAACTCCCCACGACCGTCGGCGCCCGTGACCTCGGCGCACCGCGGCTGCTCGTACCCGACGCCGCCGCGCCGGAGGCCGCGCTGGTCCCGGACATCGAGGTGGTGCCCGTCGCCGATCTCACCGAGGTCGCCGCGGTGCTGTCGGGCGAGCGGCCACCACGCGCCGCGGTCCCGGCCGAGGTCGTCGATCCCGCCGTCGGGGCGGAGCTCGCCGACGTGCGCGGTCAGGCGATCGCCCGCCGTGCCGCGGAGATCGCGGCGGCCGGCGGGCACCACCTGCTGCTCAGCGGCCCCCCGGGCTGCGGCAAGACGATGCTGGCCCACCGGCTCCACGCGCTGCTGCCGCCGCTGACGTTCGATGGCGCCCAGGAGGTCGCAGCGCTCCACTCCCTGGCGGGGGAGCGGGCGCCGGACGACCCGCTGTCGCGCCGTCCGCCGTTGCGTGAACCGCACCACAGCGTGTCGATGGCCGGGCTCGTCGGCGGTGGGGCGGGGGTGCCGCGACCGGGCGAGCTCGCGCTCGCCCACCGGGGTCTGTTGCTGATGGACGAACTCCTCGAGACCCCCCGGCCCGTGCTCGACGCCCTGCGCCAACCGCTCGAGCGCGGCGAGGTCGTGCTCAACCGCGCCCACGCCCGTGTCCGCTACCCCTGCCGGATCCAGCTCGTGGCGGCGACCAACCCGTGCCCATGCGGCCACCTCGGCAGCGGCGGCGCGCGGACGTGCACCTGCCGGCCGGACCGCATCGACCGGTACCGCGCGCGACTGTCGGGTCCGCTGCTCGACCGCTTGGACCTCCAACTCGAGCTGCGTCCGGTCGACCGTGACGCCCTCGCGGGACCACCCGACGGCGAGCCGACCGCCGTGGTCGCACGACGGGTCGCGGCGGTGCGTGAGCTCGCCACGGACCGGTGGGGCGCGGGGACCCGCAACGCGGACGTCGACGCGGCTGATGTCCGCCGGACGTGCGGGCCGAACGTGCTGTCGGCGCTCGCTGACGCGCTGGAGACGCTGGGTGCGTCGGCGCGGGCGTTCGACCGGGTCCTGCGGGTGGCTCGCACCGTGGCCGACCTCGACGGTGCCGACCGGATCGGACGCCCGCACGTCGACGAGGCCCTGGCCTACCGGCTGCCCGACGCGTCGGTGGCGGCGTGACCTCGGTCGATGCACGGCTCGCCGAGCTGGCGTCCGCCGTCGCAGCGCCGGGCAGCGATCCCGGCCGACTGGTCGCGGTCGTCGCGTGGCTGGCCGCGCCCCGGCGGGGTCCGACCGCGTTGCGTCGAGCCGTGGTCGCGGCGCACGAGCGGGGCGAGGCGGACCCCGACGGGGTAGGGCTGGATGCCGTGCTCCCCGCCGCCGGTCCCACCGATCGCGAGCTGCGAGCGGCCCACGACGTGCTCGAGCGCTGGGCGTCGCTGCGGTGCCGGGTGGTGCTCGTCGACGATCCGGCGTACCCGACGAGGTTGCGCGCGGACTGGCCCGACCGGGACGCACCACCTCTGCTGGTGCTCCGCGGGGATCTGGCGTCGGACCGTCCGGCTGTCGCGCTCGTCGGCGCGCGTCGTGCCAGCGGGTACGGGACCGGCGTCGCGTCCTGGCTCGCGGAGGGTGCCGCCGCAGCCGGGGTCCGGGTCGTCTCGGGTGGCGCGGTCGGGATCGACGCCGCGGCGCACCGGGCGGCGGTCGAGCAACCCGGCGGTACCACGGTGGTCCTCGGGTGTGGGCACGGCATCGGCTACCCCCGTGGGCACGCGCAGCCCGGTGGGCTCTTCGATCGGGTCGTGGCGTCGGGCGGCGCCGTGATCAGCGAGCAGTTCCCCGACCAGCGACCACGCGCCGGTGTGGTCCGGGCACGCAACCGCCTCGTGGCCGCGCTGACGGACGTGACCGTCGTGGTCGAAGGGGGAGAGCGGTCCGGCGCGCTGCTGACCGCCGGGGCCGCCGCGGAGCGCTCGCGCGAGGTGCTCGCGGTTCCCGGGGACGTCCGCGCACCGGGGAGCGCCGCACCGCACCGGCTGCTCGCCGAGGGCGTCTTCCCGTGCCTCGGCCCCCAGCAGCTGCTCGAGCAGGTCCGCACCGCCGTCCACGGGGTCGTCGGCTGGTCCGTGGCGGCGTCCACCTCGGCGTCCACCTCGGCGTCCACCTCACCGTCCGGGGCGCTCGACGATGGCGCGCCGACGCTTCCGGGCATCTCGCCGGCGCTGTCAACGTTGCCCGACGACGTCCACGCCCACCTCTCGACGGTGTGGCCTCGCCCGCTGCGGCCGGACGACCTCGCGACGGCGACCGGCCGACCGGCCCCGCAGGTGCTGGCGGCGATCACCCGCGCGCAGGTCTCCGGTGAGCTCACGGTCGACACCGACGGGGTACGGCTGCGACGCGCTCCGGCCGGCCGGCAGGATCGAGGGTGAACGCCGGCCTCGTGCGTCACGCTGCTTGACACCAGCCACACCGGCAACGAGCCTGCCCGTGTGCACCCTGATCCGTCCGACGCCACCTCGACCTCGTTCGCCCCTGCCCGCGATCCCTGGGACCGGGCGGTCGCCGCGCTGGTTGACCACGTCCGACTCGAGCGGGGTCGGCGTGCCAACACCGTCGATGCGTACCGTCGCGACGCTCAGGCCGTCGTGGCGATGCTGCGGGACGAGTGGGGCATCACCGGGCCGGACGCGGTCGACCTCGGCCTCCTCCGCCGCTACCTGGCCTCGCTCGCGACCGGCGGCTACGCCCGCAGCACGCGAGCACGCCGGACCTCCACACTGCGTATCTGGTTCGGGCTGCTGCACCAACAGGGGGTGATCGCCGAGGATCCGACGCTCGCGTTGGCCACCCCGAAGCAAGGACGGCAGCTGCCGCGGGTCCTGCGCGCCGATCAGGTCGTGGCCCTGCTCGGCTCGCCGGACCGGACGTCCCCGGTGGGCCAGCGCGACGCGACCCTGCTCGAGCTGCTGTACGGCACGGGCGCCCGTGTCGGGGAGATCTGCGGTCTGACGGTCGGAGCGGTCGATGTCGCGCAGCAGCTCGTCCGGCTGGACGGCAAGGGGGGCCGTCAGCGGATCGTGCCGCTGGGGGAGCCGGCGGTGGACGCGGTCACGGCCTACCTCGGGACGGGACGGCCGGCGCTCCACGGGGAGGCTGCGACCGATGCGCTGCTGCTCAACCAGCGAGGTGGTGCGCTCGGGGTCCGCGATGCACGGACCATCGTCGAACGCGCCGGCCGCCACGCCGGCCTCGGACACGTCACCCCGCACACGTTGCGTCACTCCTACGCGACCCACCTGCTCGAGGGCGGCGCGGACCTGCGCCAGGTCCAGGAGCTCCTCGGCCACGCGTCGCTGGCCACCACCCAGCGTTACACACACCTGTCCCGTGGTCGGCTCCGGGAGGTCCACGCCGCGGCCCACCCGCGCGCCCGGGCGCGGCCAGCGCACGGTTCGGCGCCCGCGACGGTCCCCGACCGTGAGTAGCATGCGCCCACCACCGTTGCTCAGGAGAGCCCCCGTCGTCGACCGGTTAGGGATGTCCCGCTGATGGGCACCGACACGAGCGTCGATCGCGACCTCGAAGCACTGTGGCAGCGGTACGTCACAGGGCGTGACGCCGCGGTCCGAGAGCAGCTCATCCTGCACTACGCACCCCTGGTGAAGTACGTGGCGGGGCGCGTGGCCGTCGGCATGCCCGCCAGCGTCGAGCACGCCGACCTGGTCTCGTACGGCATCTTCGGGTTGATGGACGCGATCGAGAA
Organism: Nitriliruptoraceae bacterium; assembly: GCA_007120485.1. Lineage (GTDB taxonomy): Bacteria > Actinomycetota > Nitriliruptoria > Nitriliruptorales > Nitriliruptoraceae > SKTG01. The sequence goes on along the minus strand of SKNP01000307.1, from coordinate 2,712 downwards.
GTTCGATCCCGAGAAGGGTTTCAAGTTCGAGACCTACGCGGTCACGCGCATCCGTGGCGCCATCATCGACGAGCTGCGGTCGGTGGACTGGGTGCCGCGCTCGGTGCGATCGCGGGCCCGACAGGTCGAGAGCACCCTCTACCGACTCGAGTCGGAGCTGCACCGGACCCCGAGCGACGAGGAGCTCGCGGCAGAGCTGGGCTGGACCGTCGAGGAGCTCCACGACACCCTGATGCGCGTGTCGATGACGTCGATGGCGGCCCTCGATGAGGTCCTCGACGTCGGCGAGGGGGACCGCATCGCGTTGGTGGACACGCTCCAGGATCTGGCCACCGACATGCCCGAGGACTCCTACGACGCCGTGGAGACCAAGCAGGTGCTGCGCGACACCCTCGCGCGGCTCACCGATCGCGAACAGACGGTGCTCGGTCTCTACTACTACGAGGGCATGACCCTGTCGCAGATCGGTGAGGTGCTCGATGTCACCGAGTCACGCGTCTGCCAGATCCACACCAAGGCCGTGATGAGCCTTCGGGCGAAGCTGAGCGACAAGCTCAACTGACGGTGAGACCGGCGTCCGGTCACGCCCGCCGGTGGCCCGGTCGGCGTGCCTGATCGTGGCGGCGTCGGACCTGGGTCGACGCACCAGCGGCGTCCACAGGGGTGTGCGATCGCGTGATCGGGAGGCCACGTGCCACCCGTAGCCTCGCGGCACGTCGTGACCCCGGGGGCGGGGAGGACCCCGCGTGCTTGCGGTCTCCCGTCAACTGGCCGTCCTGGTGGCGGCGACGTTGCTCGCGCTCGCCGTCGGCCTGGGCCCCGTGGGGCCAGCCGGTGCGCAGCCTCCGTCGGGCCCGGATCCCGGGGATCCCTCCCGGCTCGGCGAACGGCCCGGTCTCGGGACCGGGCCGGTGACCTACGGCGTCCCGGTCCCCGGCTCGGTGGTGCGTGGGTTCGAGCCACCGGGCTCCGACTTCGGTGCCGGCCATCGTGGCGTCGACCTCGACGCATCGCCAGGCGAGGTGGTGCGCACCGCCGGCACGGGGCAGGTCACCTTCGCGGGCAGCGTCGCCGGGACGCGGTGGGTCTCCGTCCAGCATGCCGACGGCGTCATGACCAGCTACGGCCCGTTGGCGCAGTTGCGCATCCGCACGGGTGAGCAGGTCGCGGGCGGCCAGCCGTTGGGGGTGCTCGCGGCCGGTGGTCACGGCCACGGCGGTCAGGATCGGGGGTTGCACTGGGGAGCGCGTCGGTACGGCCGCTACCTCGACCCGCTCACGCTGTTGGACGCGGCACCGCCGCGGCCATCGCTGGTCGGCGCCGGGCAGTGGGAGGGCACCGACCACGCGGTCACCCCCTACGACCCTTGGCCCGGCGGACGCGCCGATGGATGGCTGGTCCATGGCAGCCCGACCGCGGACCGTCCGGGGTTCGCCGTGCCGCCCAACCCCAACCATCTGATCCTGCTCGAGGGGCTCAGTAGCTCCTCGCAGGGGTCCGTGCTGGATCCGGAGCACCTGGGCTACGACCCCGGCAGCGTCACGGCCTTCTCCTACGCCGGCCGGGAGGAGGTGCCGGATGGGACGCTCGATGCGAGCGATCCGCGACGGGACCAGCGGCCGTACGGCCCATCCGACACCTGGGAGGGCAGCGGACCCGCCGCGGAGCGGCTGGTCGAGCAGCTGCGGGCGCAAGCGGCGCGGGAGCCCGGCCGTCCCGTCGACCTCGTCGGCCACTCCATGGGCGGGGTGGTGATCTGGCGGTACCTGCTCGAACACCACGATCCCTACGACCTCACCCTGCCACCCATCGGCCACGTCGTGACGATGGGCTCGCCGCTGCGTGGATCGGACCTCGCTGCTGCGGGTGGGCCGTTGCTCGAGAGCGGCCTGCTCGGCCCGGTAGCCGAGCTGCTCCAGGACGGGTTCGGGGTCGGGGCGGAGCAGCTGCCCCTCGGCGCCCCCGCGATCGAGGAGCTGGCGGTGGGCTCGGACGAACTGGACGAGCTGGCGCGGGCCTGGGATCGTGCGCTCGACGACGGTACGGCTGGGCCACTGGCCACCGGCACCCGGATCCTGACGATCGGCGGGTCGCTCGACCCGGTCGTCGTCACCGACCGCAGCCGCATGCCGCAGCCCGGTGACCCCGGTATGGACCCGCCCCCGTTCGCGCCCGAGGAGCCGTCCGGTGACGCGATCGCCGACGGCGTCCTCGACGTGGTCGTGGAGCATCGGGTGCTGCCCGGTGGCCACCTCGGCGTCACCGAGACGCAAGCCGCCAACGAGGTCACCTGGCGCTTCCTCGCCGGTGAGGAGGTCGTCGCCAGCCCGGGCCACGCCAGCACCTTCGGCGGGCTCCAGCTCGGCAGGCTCGGACGCATCTCGGCCGAGCTGCTCTCCCTCTGGGGTCCACCCCGCCACCCCGCCGCCCGGTGACCCGGCAGGACCGGCCCGCACACCGGGTGGACCTGACACCGACCGGCGGGTTACCCTCACCGGCGGTCCGACCTGTCGGTCGGACCTCTCGTACGTCTCCAGGCCCCGCAACGACCGTCGACCACGACCGTCGACCACGACCATCGACGTCGACGGTCGCACGAGCGGTGCCCCTCACCCATCACACACGCCCACTGACGGGCGACCCCGGTGCCTCGTCCCCGACGAGGTGGGTCGCGCCCGAGCCGGTCATCGCGCGAGCGCGTGACGGACCGGC
>SKNP01000062.1 GCA_007120485.1 Nitriliruptoraceae bacterium | reverse complement strand
CCGGTCTCGGAGACCGGGCCGTCGGGGGCCGGGTAGTGCCCGTCCGCCGGCAGGATCGTGCCCACCGTGTAGGCCAGGCGCGACAGGAACGTGATGTTCGGCTCGTTGAGGGTGATCTCGACCGTGTGGTCGTCCGGGGTCTCGATGTCCTCGATGCCGGCGAGCAGGAAGCCCGCACCCTGCGGGTGCTCCATGTTGATGGAGCGCTCGAGCGAGAACTTCACGTCCTCGCTGGTCATCTCCGTGCCGTTGGAGAAGACGACGTCATCGCGTAGTTCGAAGGTGTAGGTCAGCCCGTCGTCGCTGATCTCGGGCAGGTCGGCGGCCAGGAACGGCGCGACCTCGGTCTCGCCGGCCGGGAAGCCGACCAGCGTCTCGCCGATGTTGAACAGCGCCTGCGAGGAGTTGGTGTCGTAGACGGTGGCCGGGTCGAGACCGGTCGGCGCATCCGTCGTGCCGACGATCAGGTCGCCGCCCTCCGCAGCCTCGTCCGCATCGTCGTCCGGCTCGTCCGCGTCGTCGTCCGCGTCGTCATCAGCGTCGGCGTCGGTGTCCTCTACCTCGGCGTCGTCGGTGTCCGGATCGTCGTCGGTCGCGGTCTCGTCCGCGCCGCAGGCGACCGCGATCATCCCGAGGACGATCGCGATCACCCCGTACTTGAGGTGTCGTTTGACGAGCATCGAGCCCTCCCTGGTTTCGGTGCCTCGGGGGTGGCGTCGGAGGCGGGTCGGGCGACCCGGCTCCGCGCACCGCGCCGGTTGCGCGTGCGGAGCGAACGCGCACGGAGATCTCGCCCGGTCTCCCTGACGAGGTGCGTGTCGAGCGCTCCACCAACCCGACGGCAACGGCCGTGCACGGAGGGAAACTAGGCAGGTCGTAGGTCTCCCGGCAGCCAGGTGAGCGCTCAGAGCGCGTCAGCTCGGGTGGACGGGGTCCGCCGGGCCGTGCCGCAGAGGCCGTCGGTCCCTGGCCGGCGACCCCCGACGCGGGCATCCTCAAGCTGAGGGATCGGGTCGGTGAACCTCCACGGACACGCCGATCGGCCACGGACCTCCGCGAACCCTCGGCGCGAAGGAGCGATCATGGACCGCGTGGTGGTGGGACTCGACGGATCGGCGGCGTCGACCGCGGCGCTGCGCTGGGCGGTCACCGTCGGGGAGCAGGCGGGATGGCCCGTCCGTGCGTTGTGGGCGTGGAAGTACCCCGCGACGGCGATCCTGCCGGTCGGCCCGTCGCAGCTGCCCAGCCCCGAGGAGATCGAGCGGACCCTCGGGGAGCAGGGCCGGACGCTCCTGGACGAGACGCTGGGGGAACGCGCCCAGATCGTCACGCTCCAGGTCGCCCGAGGCCCGGCGGCCGGGGTGCTCCTCCACGCCGTGGCTGATGGCGCCCGCATGGTGGTGGTCGGCTCGCGTGGGCTCGGCGGGTTCGAGGGCATGCTCCTCGGTTCGGTCAGCCGCCACGTCGCCGAACACGCCACCTGTCCGGTGACGGTCGTGCACGGTGGGCTGACGGACGTCCCCGAACGGCTGGAGCGCATCGTGGTGGGTGTCGACGGCTCAGAGGGATCGAAGCGAGCGCTGCGGTTCGCCGGTGACTTCGCGGCGCGGACCGGTGCACATCTGCTGGTCGCGGGTGCCGCGGCGCCGGGCGACCTGGTCCAGCGCGAACACGACCTGCCCCACGTCGACCTCGAGGTGCAACGCGAACTGCTGTGGGGCTGGACGGCGCCGTTGCGTGAGGCCGGGATCGAGCACGACATCGTGGCGCTCGAAGGCGATGCCCGCATCGTCCTGCCGGACCTCGCGTCAGAGCGGGACGCCGACCTGTTGATCGTCGGTTCGCGTGGGCTGGGGCCGGTCGGCAAGCTGCTGCTTGGCAGCGTCGCCGGCTCGCTGATCAAGTACGCGGACCGGCCGGTCACGGTCGTGCCGTCCGGCGCCTGAGCCCGAGCGCCCGCGCGGACGCCGGCTCCCGCCTGACCCAGCGGATCGGTCGCGTCGACGGCGATGGGCATGACCGAGTGCCGAGACTCGTCCCCGTCACGGATCGGTCACGTACGAGCACCGGGTCGACCGTCGAGGGACAGGGCAACGATCAGGCCCAACACCTGCTGAGGGTCGTCGAGGCGATCGCCGTACCGCTCCCGGAGCTGGGTCATGCGGTAGCGCACCGTCTGCGGGTGCACGACGAGATCCTCAGCGACCGCACCGCGGCGGCCCTGGTGCAGCAACCACGACCGCAGGGTCGCCGCCAGCCGCTCGGCGGTCGCCGGACGCAGATCGGCGAGCGGTGCGAGGGCCTGCGCCCGAAGGTCGGCGAGTGCTTCCGGATCGGCACTGACGACGAGCGCGGTCAGCCGGTCCTCGGTGTCGATGGGCGTTCCGCCGTCGGGTGGCGCGAGCGCTAGGGCGCGCACCGCTCGATCGAACGATGACGACACCTCGGCCCAGGGTCGGGCGGGACCGACGACGGCACTTCGGCCCCTGAGCTGGCGCAACAGATCGGTGCGTCCCGGTGCGGCGTCGGGTACGAGCAGCACGCCGGTCTGCTCGGGGACGGGCCCGTCCGCGAGATCGTCGCTGAGCACGAGGGTGCGCCCGTCGAGCAGCGCGGTGGCGTCGTGGACCCGGGCGGCCGGCAGCAGCACCGCGGTCAACGTGCTCGGGGGTGCCCAGCGTGCGCGTTCAGCGCGGGCCAGCAAGACATCAGCGGGCTCGCCGGCGAGCAGCCCCTGCCCGAGCTCGGCGAGATGGCGGGCGCGGGCCCGTCCGGAGGCGGCCAGCTCGGTGGTGTGCCCGGCGAGGCTGGCGGCCGACAGCTCATCGATGTAGGCGAAGACGAGCGCCGCGAAGTCCGCGATGTTGGCCGCGGGGACGCGGTGTCGCAGCGCCATGTCGGCCAGGTCCTGCCAGGCGACCCGGGCACCGACCCGGTACGCCGAGAGCAACGCATCCACGCTCCGGTGGCTGCGCGCCTCCATCCTCCCGAGGTCGTACGCCCCGGTCACCGCGGCGCCGATCGCGGCGTCGGGGTCCTCGCCACCGGTCCCGGCGGCGAGCCGGAGGAACGCGGCGAGGGCCATCTCCACCCCTCGGGCGATCCCGGTCGCGATCTCGTGGCTGAGGGTGTCCGCGTACTCCGGCACCTCCGCGGTCACCGCAGCGAT
>SKNP01000311.1 GCA_007120485.1 Nitriliruptoraceae bacterium | reverse complement strand
GTCGGTGGCACAGCGCCGTCGGTGGCACAGCGCCGTCGGTGGCATGATGGCGTCGGTCGAGGTTGTCGTCGGACGGTGTTGCGGGACGACGCGGGAGCACGATGATGGAGCCCACGCAGCGGATCAGGGTGGCCGACGACCTCCGCCTCGAGGTGGCGAGCGCGGGGCCGCGTGACGCGCCACCGGTCGTGCTCGTCCACGGCAACGGGCCGAACTGCCGGCAGTTCGAGCCGCAGTTCACGACCCTGGCCGACCGCTACCGGCTGATCGCGCCATCGCTGCGTGGTCACGGCCGATCCGACATGCCGAGCGAACCGACGGTCAAGGACTTCACGGTGGCGCGGCTGGCGCAGGACGTGCTCGCCGTGCTCGACCATCTCGAGGTGGAGCGGGCGCACCTCGTCGGCAACTCGCTCGGTGGTCTGGTCGGGTTCGAGCTCGCCACCACGGTTCCCGAGCGGCTCGCCACCCTGACCACCTTCGGGACGGCCGCGCAGCTGCGCTCGAGCGCAGCGTTGGTGTGGACGGTCCGCGGCACCGTTGCGGCGCTCGGCACCACCGTGACGGGCCGGTTGGCGGGCCGGTCCGCGGCCGACCCCGAGGTCGGCCGGACGATCGCGGGCCTGATGGCGGAGGCGGATCGTCGTGCGGTGGGGTTCGTCTCCCGGAACATCGCCACGTACGACTACATCCCGTCGCTGCGAGCGAGCACCGTGCCGTGGTTGCTGCTCCGAGGGGAGCTCGACCGCGGGATCAACCGGGTCCTCGGATCGACCCTCGGGGTGGTCGACGCCCGGGAGGATGCCCAACGGGTCGATCTGACCGCGGCCGGCCACTTCGCCAACCTCGAGCGACCTGCGGCTTTCGATGAAGCCCTGGAAGCCTTCCTGCGACGCCACCTCCCGCCTGCCGAACGCCCTGGTCCACAGCAGCGGGGGATCACCGAGGGGGGCGATGGTCCAGACGGCTGATGCCCGACGCCACTGGTGGGGGCGCCGAAGGACGCGTTCGATGCAGGGTCGACGGCTCGATCGAACGGAACCCGGAGGCGTCCGTCATGCGTGTGCTGGTGTTCGGGGCAGGACCGCTCGGCAGCCTCATGGCGGCACGGTTGCACGAGGCGGGCCAGGACGTCTCGCTCCTGGCGCGCGGGCAACGGCTAGATGATCTCAAGAACCACGGGGTGGTGCTCCAGGACGAGGAGTCCGGCAGACAGGAGGTCGTCCACGTCCACCTCACCGAAGCCTTCGGGCCGGAGGACGCCTACGACCTGGTGCTGGTCGTCATGCGCAAGAACCAGGCGCAGGAGATCCTCCCGGCGCTGGCCGACAACCCCCACGTACCGACCTACCTGTTCCTGATGAACAACGCCGAGGGACCGGACCGCCTGGTCGACGCCCTCGGAGCCGAGCGGGTCATGCTCGGGTTCCCACTGCCCGGCGGCAGCCGACAGGGACACGTCATCCACCACGTCCCGGTCGACGAGGACCACCCCTACACCGTCCCGATCGGTGAGGTGGACGGGACGGTCCGGGAGCGGACCCGTGCGGTGGCCGACGTGCTGGCCAGCATGCGCGGCTACGAGGTCCAGATCCGCGACGACATGGACGCGTGGCTGAAGTACCACGCCTGCGTCACGATCCTCGCGATCGGCCCGGCGGTCTGCGCCGCCGGCATCGACATGGAACGCCTGGCACGTACCCGGGACCTGCAGCTGCTCTCGCTGCGCGCGATGAAGGAGGCGTTCCGAGGGCTCCGCAAGGACCTCGGCATCCGACCGGCTCCCCGCTCGTTCCGGCTCCTGGAGCTGCTTCCGGAACCGGTCTGGGTGTGGCTGCTGCGTAGCCGGCTGCGCACGGGCGAGGCGCGTTCCAGCATCGAGGGGCACTCCGCGGCCGCTCGCGACGAGATCGAGCACGTCGCGGCCGAACTGCTCGCCCACCTGCACGCTGCGGGGAGACCGACGCCCGCGATCGACCAGCTGCTGCCCTACGTCGACCCCGCCTTCCCGACGTGGCCGGACGGCGCACGTGACCTCCCGATCCGGTGGGGCGGCGTCGTGGGCCCGCTGCTGGTGGCCGTCGCCCTCGCGGTCGTGGCACGACGCGTGCGGTGACCTGGGCACGACCTCCCCGGTGTCCGCTGTCGACGACGAGGTTCCCCGATGACGCTCCCACTGACCCGACCGGAGCCGATCGAGCTCGAGCACGACGGCTGCCGACTCCGCGCCTGGCTCCACGGACCCGCCGAGGGACCGCTGGTCGCCCTCACCCACGGGGTCTCCCTCGATGCGCACACCTTCGACCGGCAGGTACCCGCGTTGGTCGAGGCCGGCTACCGCGTCCTCACCTGGGACATCCGTGGGCACGGCCGCAGCCAGCCGATGGGCCCGGCGCTCACCATGGAGCAGGTCGCCGACGACCTGATCGCGATCCTCGATGCGGTCGGGGTCGACCGCGCGGTGATCGTCGGCCAGTCCTTCGGCGGGATGATGATCCAGGACCTGCTCGATCGGTACCCCGACCGGGTCAGCGCGATGATCGTGCTCGGCGCGCCCGCGCTCGGTGACCGGCCCGGACCGGTGATGCGCGTCCTGCAGCGCCTCCGGGTCCAGATGATCAAAGCCTGGCCGGACCGGCTGCTGCGCTGGGTGTTCGCCACCATGGTCACCAAGGACCCCGACGTCCGGGAGTACGTCAGCGGCGCCACCCGGCACCTGGACAAGCGCGGCTTCGTCGCCGTCTCCGCGGCCGCGATGGCCGGCTACCTGCGGGAGCGTCCCGCGGACACCCACGGCCTCCCGGTGCTCCTGCTGCACGGCGACGGCGAGGAGCGGCCCGTGCTCCGGGCGATGCAGCGGTGGGCGGCGCGCGAGCCCAGCATCGAGCGCGTCTCCGTCCCGGGCGGCCACCTCGCCAACCAGGAGAACCCGGAAGGGACCAACGAAGCCCTGCTGAGCTTCCTCCACCAGCATGTCCCGACGCGCGGGGGTGACCACACCGCGCGCTCGCTGCCCTGACGCTGGTGCTCCGACACGACGGTGGGGCCCGAGCCCGGATGTTCCGGCTGCAGGGAGCGTCCGTGCGAGTGACAGGAGAGGCCGGGCGCCCGCGGTCGGCAGGTGCCCGGGCGTATGCTGGCCCGCAGGTCGGCGGCCGCGACGCGGCGTGAGGCGGGATC
>SKNP01000130.1 GCA_007120485.1 Nitriliruptoraceae bacterium | reverse complement strand
TGGTCGGCGCGTGCCACCTCGACGCTCTCCTCGCGGGCCCGTCCGGTGCAGGCCGGCGGAAACGCTACCGCGTCGGGCGACGTGGACGTCGGGGCGTCACAGCTCGGCGATCGCGCCGGTGACGGCCAACCGCAGCTCCGCGAGGTGGTCGGCGCCCAGCTGGCCACCTGCGGTGTCGCGGAGGAAGAAGACGTCGACGACCTCGTGGCCGATCGTCTGCACGCGAGCGACGACGATGTCCAGTTCGAGCTCGGCGAGGGCGGAACTGATCGCGTACAGGACCCCGAGCCGGTCCAGGGTGCGGACCTCGAGCACGGTGGAACGGCCGGACGGGTCGGGTTCGACCGTCAGGCGGGTCTCGACCGACGGCAGCTGGGTCAGGCGCCGACGTTCCGCCCGCGCCTGACCCAGTACCCGGGCACGTACCGCCAACCGACCACCGGCCGCGTCCGAGAGGTCACCCTCGACCCGCGCCCACCAGGACCCGCCGGCGCCGTCGGGCGGTTGCACGCTGAAGGTGTCGACGGACAGCCCGTCGTCGCGGGCGAACGCGTCCGCGGCGACGATCGAACCGCCGTGCATCGACACGACCCCTGCGACCTTGCTGAACCAGCCGGGATGGTCGATGGCGACCACGTCGAGCCGGTCGAAGCCGGCCAGGCCTTCCGGGTCCTGCTCGCCAGGGGTGACGCGGGTGTGCACCTGACCGGGACCGGGGCGTGCTCGGGTCATCAACGCGTGCCGGACCACCCCGCGAGGTGAGACCGCAGCGGCGTAGCGCGACGGCAACCGCGCCAGGTGGTCGCGGACCTCGGCCGGATCAGCACCGAGCTCCGGTGCCAGCCGCTGCGCTTCATCCGCGGTGACCACGGCGCCGTCGCCGACGTGGTCCGGATCGATCTCCTCGAGCACCGCTCTCACCTTCGCCACCAGGCGTTCCAGAAGGCTGGCCGTCCAGGCCGACCACGCGGTCGGACCGGTTGCGCGACCGTCGGCGACGGCCAGCAGATGGAGTGCCGCCAACGTACGGACGTCGCCGATCTGTGTCGCGAGCTCGTGCGCGAGCGCCGGATCGGCGACGTCACGTCGACGGGCCGCATCGGGCAGCACCAGGTGGAGCCGCACGAGCGTGCCGATCGCGTCCACCGTGTCGTCGCGCGCGCCCATCCGACGAGCCATCGCCCGCGCGAACGGGACCCCGGTCTGCGCATGCGGCTCCCCGAGCGCCTTCCCGACGTCGTGGAACAACGTCCCCAGCAGCAGCGCTTCGCGATCCTCGACCTGTGCCAGGGTCGACGCGGCCCAACGCTCCCGCCGGACGAGCTCGCCGAGCTCCGCTGCGGCATGCCAGGCGTGCCGGTCCAGGGAGAACCGGTGGTAAGGGTTGCGCTGCGGTCGGCCACGCAACGGGCCCCACTCCGGGAGCCAGGCGGTCCAGACCCGCACGTCGTCGAGCTCCGCCAGCGCCGGCAGCGCGATCCGGCCGCGCCACAGCACCTGCGTGAGCAGCTCGCGGTCCGCGGTGCGCCAGGCCCACGGCACCTCGTCACCCTCCGCGACCGACCTCAGTCGGGCTGCGCTGCGGCGATCGAGGACCGCACCGGTGCCGGCCAGCACCGCGAGCAGCTGCGCCGGCAGACCCGGCTGGGTGAGGTCTCGCTCCTCGGGGATGCGCAACACCCCATCCACCAGGTCGAACCCGTCGATGGTGGCTTCGGTCGGACGCTGCCGGCGGCGCCGCCCCCGCACGACGTCGGCGTCGATCAGCGCCCAAGCTCGCCGGTGGACGTGGTCGATCGTGCGCGCCGCCAGGAACATGCTCCGCAGCAGCTGGTGCGGTGCGAGGTCCTGGACCACGCCGTCAGCGGCCCCGTCGGCGGTCCCGTCAGCGGTCCCGTCAGCGGTCCTGCCGGCGGCCTCGTCGACGTAGCCGAGCCGTGCCGCCACCGCGTCCTGCAGATCCAACGCCAGCACCTCGGTGGCGTCGGCCGCCCCGCGACCGGACCGTTCGCTGGCGACGAGGTGGAGCGCGACGCGAACCGCGAGCAACCGATCCTCAGCGGCCGCCAGTCGGGGCCGGTCGGGCGCACCGAGGTAGCCGGCCGGCACCAGGGGGTCCAACCCGGTGGTGCCGACCAGCGCCGCCGAGGCCCACCGCAACGACTGCACATCGCGCAAGCCGCCGGCGCCGTCCTTGAGGTTCGGCTCGAGCACCTCCGCGGCATCGCCCGCGCGGCCACGCCGCCGCTGGTCGGCCTGGGTCAGCGAGGACAGGAACCGCGTCCCCCGGCGCAGGACCCGGCCCTGGATCTCCGTCCGCACCCGCTGCGCCAAGGCGTCGTCACCGGCGACCGGCCGCAGGTCCAGCGCCGCGGTGGCCGCATCCACCTCGGCGACCGCGTCCAGGGACTCCCGGCGATCGCGGACGGCGTAGCCGACGGTCAACCCCGCATCCCACAGCGGGTAGATGATGCCGCGAACCAGCGATCCGAGCTGCTCGGTGGAGGCGCGCTCGTGCAGGAGCAGCAGGTCGACGTCGGAGTTCGGGCACAGCTCGCTTCGCCCGTACCCACCGATCGCGGCGACCGCGAACCGGGTGGTGGTCGCCAGCGGTGCGGCCAGCTCACGCAACGCCTCGTCGACCGTCCGGCTCCACGCTTGACACCAGGCGCGGCCGGGCGGCGGCCCGTCGACCCGGAGCCTGGCCGAGGTGGCCTTGAGCCTCGCGGCCACCTCGGCCGTGTCGACGGCGGCGCTCAGATCGCCTCCACGTTCTCCTCACCGGTCCGGATCCGGACGATGCGGTCGACGTCGGTGACGAACACCTTGCCATCGCCGACCTGGCCGGTCTGCGCTCGCTTGATGACCGCCTCGATGACCTCATCGACCTGGCCATCCTCGGCGAGGATCTCGAGCTTGACCTTCGGCACGAACTCGACGGTGTACTCCGCGCCGCGGTAGATCTCCGTGTGGCCACGTTGACGGCCGTAGCCGCGGACCTCCGAGACGGTCAGGCCCTGGACCCCGTGCTCCTGCAGCGCATCCTTGACCTCATCGAGCTTGTGTGGCTTCACGATCGCGGTGACGAGCTTCACATCGTCCTCCTCGCAGGTTCATCTCCGGCCGACCATCCGACGGACGGTGGCGGTTGGTGTCGGCCGGACCGGTGGTCGACGAGCGT
>SKNP01000357.1 GCA_007120485.1 Nitriliruptoraceae bacterium | reverse complement strand
GCGAAGGTCGACCGCATGCGGCACGGTGTCGTCCGCACCGGGTGTGCCCAGGTCGGCACGCGCCGGTTCGTCCGGGACCTTCGGCGTCCCCCCGCAGCGATCGCTGCCCCGTGACCGCCAGGTCACGACCAGATCATCCGTCCCCTGACCTCGGAGCCCCCTTGCGGTCCATCCTGCGCGCGTACCGGTCCCGGCGACGTTGGGAGCGTCTCGGTGTCGTCGCGGCGATCGCCGTGGTCGGTTCCGCCGCCGTGGCGATCGAGACCACCGCCGCGTCCGACGCTCCGATCGAGACCACCGCCGCGTCCGGAGACGCCAACGAGGACCGGGGGCGGTCCGTGCAGGTGACCACGGTCACGGTGCCGCCGCCCAGCACGCTCGATGCGAGCACCGTGACCCATCGCGACGAGGTCGCGGAGATGCTCCTCGTGTCGTTCGAGGCGGCCGAAGCGGCCGAGGAAGCCGACCAGGCCGAGGGCACCGACGAGACCGAGGACCCGCAACCGAACGAGGACGCCGACGGTGCGGACGAGCCGGCCGACGGCGACGGTTCGGATGGCCAGGTGCCGGATGCGGTCTGGGACGAGCTGGCCCAGTGCGAGTCGACCAGCGACTGGTCGATCAACACCGGCAACGGGTTCTACGGCGGGTTGCAGTTCGAGCTCGAGTCATGGGAGTGGGCCGGCGGTCATCGCTACGCGGAGTACCCGCACCACGCGACCCGCGAGCAGCAGATCGAGATCGCCGAGGAGCTGCTCGAGATCCATCCGGCCGGCTGGGGCGCCTGGCCAGCCTGTGCCGCGCAGCTCGGGCTGCGCTGACCGCACCCGGCTCGCCGGACGGCCACCGTGCGGCTAGAACCAGGCCGTGGAGCGACGCCGACCGACCGGAGTGGATCCGTGCGCATCCGCACGTTGCTGACGCTATCGACGGGTGCGGCCATCGGTGCCGGCTCGATGTACCTGTTCGACCCCGAGCACGGCCCGCAGCGACGGCGTGAAGCGCGCACCTACGCGCTGGAGCAAGCCCGGGAGGGCACCGTCCGTGCGGCGCTGGACGCGAAGCGGCGCGCCGAGGAGATGGCCGTGGCCGCGGTCGCCGGTTACCACGAGGCCCGGGAGGCCGATGCGGCCGGGTGAGCCCGGTCGTGTCCTCCGTCGCCAGCCGCCACCGCACCCGCCGGTTGGGTTCCGCCGCTCGTCGCCGCCTAGCGTGTGGGGCATCGACGTGGGAGCGGAAGATGGACCTGGGGCTCAGCGACCGAGGGCGGCAACTCGAGGCCGAACTGCAGGGGTTCCTCGACGAGGTCATCCTGCCCAACGAGTCGCGGTTCTTCGAGCAGATCTCGGCATCCGGTGACCGACACCACCATCCGGCGCTGATGGAGGAGTTCAAGGCCGAGGCGCGTCGTCGTGGGCTGTGGAACCTGTTCCTCCCGGACGAGCAGCACGGGGCTGGGCTGACCAACCTGGACTACGCCCACCTCGCGGAGATCACCGGCCGCTCGCCGGTGATCGCGCCGGAGGCGACCAACTGTGCGGCGCCGGACACCGGCAACATGGAGGTGCTGCACATGTTCGGCACCCCGGAGCAGCAGGCGACGTGGCTCGAACCGCTGCTGGAAGGCGAGATCCGGTCCTCGTTCTTCATGACCGAACCCGACGTGGCGTCGTCCGACGCGCGCAACATCGGCTCTCGGATCGAGCGCGACGGCGATCACTACGTGATCAACGGTCGCAAGTGGTGGTCATCGGGTGCCTCCAGCGAGCGGTGCAAGGTCGGCATCTTCATGGGGGTGACCGACCCGGACGCGGACCCCTACCGACAGCAGTCGATGGTGTTGGTCCCGATGGACACCCCGGGCGTCCGCGTCGTGCGCGACCTGCCGGTCTTCGGCCACTACGACGGCCAGGGCGGCCACCCCGAGGTCGCCTTCGAGGACGTCCGTGTCCCGGTCACCAACCTGATCGGGGGTGAGGGTGATGGCTTCGCCATCGCGCAGGCTCGGCTCGGACCCGGTCGGATCCACCACTGCATGCGGCTGATCGGGATGGCCGAGCGGGCCTTCGACCTGATGTGCGAGCGCTCCCTGGTGCGCGAACCCTTCGGGCAGCCCCTCGCCCAACAGGGGGTGTTCCGCCAGTGGGTCGCGCAGGCGCGGATCAAGATCGAGCAGGCTCGCCTGCTGACCCTCAAGGCGGCCCACCTCATGGACACCGTTGGGAACAAGGGTGCGCGGATGGAGATCAGCGCGATCAAGATCGTGGCGCCGTCGATGGCCGAGTGGGTCCTGGACAAGGCGATCCAGACCCACGGTGGCGGCGGGTTCACCAACGATCAGCCGCTGGCCATGATGTGGGCGCACGCGAGGACCCTCCGGGTCGCCGACGGGCCGGACGAGGTCCACGAGATGGCGCTGGCTCGCCGCGAGCTCAAGGCCTACCTCCCGCAGAGCTGACCGGCCCGAGTCGGCCCGAACGGAGCCGGCCCGAGTCGGCCCGACCGGTCCGAGCGGCCGCGCGCACGGGCTCGGCCATGTGCGCGGGCTCGGCCTGCCCGCAGGTCGCTCAGACGGGCTCGGCCTGCCCGCCGGTCGCTCAGACGGGCTCGGCCTGCCTGCCGGTCGCTCAGACGGGCTCGGTCCGGTCGCCCGTCGCGGCGGCCACCGTCGCCGCGATCGCGTCCGCGTGGGGGGTCAGTGCCACCGACCCGAAGGTGGCTTCGAAGGCCGAAGCGTCGATCCGGTAGGGGCGGTCGAACTGAGGCACCACCTCACGTGCTTCGCGCAGTTGCCCGTTGACGAGCCCGAGCGTCCACAACAGCCGCGGCGAGACGTGGCCGACCTTGGGGCTCTGTCCCAAGGTCCGACCCAGCAGGCCCACCAGTTCCCGCTGGGTCACGGCCGGCGCGGCCGGCAGGATCCAGACGCGCCCGTCGGCTTCCGGGCGTTCGACCAGCGTGGCGAATCCCCGTGCGGCATCCGGCAGGTAGTGGAACGCATGTGGTTGGTCGGCATCGATGAACGTGCGTGCGGTGCGGCCGGCCACCGCCGGACGGATCATGAGCTGGTCGATCAGCGAGTTGCCTCCGACGGGGCCGTAGTAGTCGCTGAACCGTCCGATCGTGGCGCGGATGCGGCCCTGTTCGTGGGCGGCCAGGATGCGCCGTCCCAACCGGGCACGCAGCCCACCCTTGCG
>SKNP01000445.1 GCA_007120485.1 Nitriliruptoraceae bacterium | reverse complement strand
CAACGACGTCGAGGTGGTGTCGCTGGAGCACAAGCTCGGCATCCACGCCTCCCCGACGTGCGTGATGGCGTTCGGCGAGAACGGCGAGGGCGCCGTCGGGGAACTCGTCGGCGAGCCCAACCAAGGCATGCGCCAGATGTTCACGATGATGAACGACGCCCGGCTCGGGGTGGGCCTCCAGGGGGTCGCGATCGCCGAACGGGCCTACCAGCAGGCGCTGGAGCACGCGAAGGAACGCCGGCAGGGGCGGGGACCGACCTCGCAGCCCGGCGAGCAGGCACCGATCATCGAGCACGCCGACGTCCGTCGGATGCTGCTGACCCAGCGTGCCTACACCGAGGCGATGCGGGCGCTGTGCTACGCCAACGCCCACGCCCTCGACCTGGCCCACCACGCGGACGACGCCGGCGTGCGCGAGGAGCAGCAGAAGCTGGCCGACCTGCTCACGCCGATGTCCAAGGCATGGGGCACCGACCTGGGCGTGGAGATGACCTCGCTGGCGATCCAGGTGTTCGGCGGCATGGGCTACGTGGAGGAGAGCGGGGTCGCGCAGCACTACCGCGACGCCAGGATCGCCCCGATCTACGAGGGCACCAACGGCATCCAGGCGCTCGATCTGGTCGCGCGCAAGCTGCCGTACGACGGCGGCGCGTTCGTCAAGGGCTACATCGCGCAGCTGCGCGAGCAGGCGGAGGCGATGCCGGCGTCGCTCGGGACGATCCGAACCCAGCTGAGCGAGGCGATCGACGCGCTGGAGCGCTGCACCGACTGGATCTTCGAGCACCGCGAGGACCTCAACGACGTGTTCGCGGGCGCGACCCCCTACCTGCGGGTGTTCGCCACGGTGGTGGGCGGCAGCTTGCTGGCCAAGGGGGCAGCGGCGGCCCAGCAGGCGCTGGACGCGGGTGACCCCGGCTCGTTCACGCCCGACTTCCTGGAGGCCAAGGTCACGGTCGCACGGTTCTACGCCGAGCAGTTGCTGCCCACCGTCCACGGGTTGGTCGGTGCGGTCACCGCCGGCGCGGACGACCTCTACGCGGTGCACGCCGACCAGCTCGCACCGTGAGCGCGCCGCCGGTGTCCGTGATCCCACGGACACCGGCGGGTCGCCCGCCTCTGGACGGTGCGTCGCATGGACGCGAAGCTCCCGTGAGGGCGGCCGCATCCGACGCGACCGGCCCGTGGCCTGGGAGGCGACGAGCGATGGACGTGCTGGAACGGTTACAGGATCGGGTCGGGCTGATCACCGACCGCGTGGTCGGCAGCCCCGTCGAACGCGACGGCGTCACCGTCATCCCGGTAGCGGTCGCTCGCGGCGGCGGGGGTGCCGGCGGTGGCGAGGGACCAGATGAGGTCGGCGGCACCGGCGGCGGGGGTGGCTGGGGTGCGGTCGCACGCCCCGTTGGCGCCTACGTGATCGCTGACGGCCGGGTGACCTACGAACCGGCGGTGGACGTCACGCGGCTGGCGATCGGCGGGCAGATCCTCATCGGGATGCTCGCGTTGCTCTACGTGCGGGCGAGCAAGCGGCGCCGCCGCGACCGGGTACGCCGCCGGCGGTGACGCCCCGCCGTGTTCAGGATCGCGGGTCGTGGACGCTGCCGAGGAACAGGATCGTCCCGGTCTGTCGGTCGCTGACGGTGAAGGCGAACGGCCGGTCCACCTCCATCCCGAACCGCTCGTCGTCGCCGTAGGGCAGCCGGGCCATCGTGAACCCATCACCGGTCGCGGTGTCCAGCTCCGGGTCGCTGCGGTGCATCGTCGGCACCTCCACCTCGGTGCCGTCAGCCAGCTGGAACGGGGCGTCGCGGGTGTCGTCCTCGTCGAAGGTGGTCGTCCAGGTCCCGAGGAAGTACACGGCGTTCAGCAGCACGAGGACCGCCTGCGGATCCGGCAGCTCCAGATCGTCGGCGATCTCCTCGATCAGCCCCTCGGTCTGCCCGTCGACCCAGTCGTCGATCCGGTCGGCGGTCTCCGGTGCACCGAGATCGACCTCGTCCAGGGACGCCCCGAACGTGTCCTGCACGAAGGTGAGGTACTCGTCCTCGAACGGGTAGCCCTCCGCTGCCCACAACGAGTTGGCGATCGACAGCGTCACGTCGCTCTGGTCCGTCAGGTCGGCCAGCAGCGCCGCGTAACGGTCGTCACGAGGTCCTTCGAGGTGGAGAACCTCGACCATCTCCTCCGCGGTGGAGCCGCCGGCCCCGGCAGCCACCATCGCCAACAGCGCCGAGGCGGAGAGCGGCGAGGTCACCGTGTTCTCCTCCGGTTCAGCGACCGCGCGGTGCAGCTCGAACCCGAACGCGTTGACCCCCTCGGCCGCGTCGGCGGCTTCCTCCGATGAGAGGCTTCCGGCCAGTTCCACCGCAGGTTCGTCCCCACCAGCATCCTGGCGTGGTGCCTCGGCAACGCCACCGCACGCCGCCGACAGCAGCGCGACCGAGACGGCGCCGCTGACGATCCTCGACCGCTCCATCCCGTCCCCTCACATCGACCTCGACGTGTGGGACGTCCCGACGACCCTTACGGTTCCACGACCGGCTCGCGCGATCCGTCGGCGGGACGGTCCGAGCGAACGACTAGCGCCACACGGCGACCCGGTCTCCGACGGCGGCGTCGCGGCCGACGCCACGCACGACCACCGT
The DNA here is from genome assembly GCA_007120485.1 of Nitriliruptoraceae bacterium. Taxonomy (GTDB): domain Bacteria; phylum Actinomycetota; class Nitriliruptoria; order Nitriliruptorales; family Nitriliruptoraceae; genus SKTG01. Next base: position 554 of record SKNP01000445.1, on the reverse strand, counting down.
CGGGCGGCCGGTCAGCAGCGGCCGCAGCGCCAGGTCGGCGAGCGTCGGACGGTCCAGGCGGGCGTCGACCGATGCCTCGATGCCGACCGGTCCAGCAGCGGTGTCGCCGTCGGGCCCCACGGCGGCGCCGACGTTCCCGTCGGTGGCGGCCTCGAGCAGCTGGGTCTGGGTCCAGGTGCCACCGTCGGCGATCAGCCCGACCGCGTCACCAGCGGCTCGTGGCATGGGCGGCTGGTCGGGGAAGGCCTGCACCGCCCGCACCCACGCCTCCTGCCCGGTGTCACCGTCGGGAGCGCCGTCGACGCCATCACCCAGCCGGAACACCTCGGCGTCCGGTGGTGCGTCGCGTCCCGCCTGGACCACGGCGATCTCCGCGTCACCGTCGAGGGTGATGGCGACCCCGGACCACCAGGCCGCCAGCGCGACGGTCACCGCCGGCCAGGACGGGGGAGCGTCGAGGTGGAGCCGGTCACCGGGCTCCAGCAAGAGGTCGAGCTCCAGCAGGTGCGCCCCCTTGGCCGCCCACTGGGCGAGCGAGGCGACGCTCTGCTCCT
>SKNP01000005.1 GCA_007120485.1 Nitriliruptoraceae bacterium | reverse complement strand
GCGGTGGTCCGCACCAAGCTCAAGGAGATCGAGACCGGCAAGATCGTCGAGAAGACCTTCCGGGCCGGCGAGGACGTCGAGCAGGCCATCGTCGAACGCTCGACCGTGCAGTTCCTCTACCGCGAGGGCGAGGATTTCGTGCTGATGGACGGGACGACCTTCGAGCAGCGCAACGCGCCGGCTGAGGCCATCGGCAACGCCGCCGACTACCTCGTCGAGGGCGATGACCTGCAGATCCAGGACTACGAGGGCCGGATCGTCGGGGTGGAGCTGCCCGCCTCCAAGGAGCTCGAGGTCACCCAGACCGACCCCGGGTTCGCCGGCAACACCGCGACCTCGGCGACCAAGCCGGCCACGCTGGAGACCGGCAAGGAGATCCAGGTCCCGTTGTTCATCGAGCCGGGCGAGACCGTCAAGGTCGACACGCGCACGGGCGCGTACATCTCGCGGGCGTGATGGCTGCCGACCCTGGCGAGACGCCCCCCGGCGACGCTTCGGGCCGCGCGTCGCGTCGAGGACCGACGCCGACCAAGCGACGTAGCGACACCTCCGATCCGCGCCGGTCGCGGTCCCGCGCGCTGCGGATCCTCTACCAGGCGGATGTGCGGGGAGGTGACCCGGAAGCGGTCCTGCGCGAGATCGTCGACGACGTGGCCGCGCGGGCGCTGCTCGATGACCGCGACCCGGGTGCTCCGCCGGCCACGCCACCGGAGGGGATGGTCGCCGTCGACCCCGAGGGCGGTGGCGAGGCCAAGGGCGCCGCGGGGACGACCGGTGCTGCGGAGCCGACCGGCGCCGCGGAGTCCGGTGTCCGTGCCCGCGAGGCCGGACGCTCGAGCGCTGCTGGCCGGTCGAGCGCAGCCACCTCACCGAGCGCGGCCGGCTCGTCGCAGCCGGCCGGTGACGACCTCGAGGTCCCCGGCATCGTCGGTGAGGGCACCATCGAGGATCGGCGGCGGGCGAAGGTGCCGCAGCTCGATGGGTTCACCCGGCGCCTGGTGCTCGGGGTGGCCGAGCACCAGGCCGACATCGACGCCGCGATCAGCCGGTTCGCGCGTCGCTGGACGATCTCGCGGATGCCGGTCATCGACCGCACCGTGCTGCGGCTGGCGACCTACGAGCTGATGTACGAGCAGACGCCGCCAGCGGTCGTGATCGACGAAGCCGTCCGGCTGGCCAAGAGCCACTCGACCGACGACTCGGGGCGGTACGTCAACGGCGTGCTCGAGTCGGTCAAGCAGGAACTGGCCGACCGTGGGCAGCCCTCGGCGTAGGTGTCGCACCGATCGGCGGCGCGTTCCGGGTGCTCCGGGGCGGCCGCGGGCTTCGACGGCCGGCGCGGGATCGAGGCCGTGGGCGCCGCGTGGCCGGTGCGGGATCGAGGCCGTGGGCGTCGCGTGGCCGGTGCGGGATCGCCGGGCTGCTAGGTTGCGGGCAAGCGCCCCACAGCGCTGCGGCGGAGTTCTCCGCCGGCTCCTTTAATGACGGTCCCGTGAGGCCGGGAAGGAGGATGCGTGGGAAGCCATGCCCTCACGCGCCTGCTCGACGCGGACGACATCGCTCGGGTCTGCCGACGGCTCGCACACGAGCTGATCGAAGCCAACCACGGCGCGGACGATCTGGTGCTGCTCGGTATCCAGTCGCGCGGTGTGCCGCTGGCTGAGCGGCTCGCGGAGCTGATCGAGCGGATCGAAGGCACCCCGGTGCCGCACGGGTCGCTGGACGTCACGCTGTACCGCGACGATCTCGACCGGCGCGGGCCGAAACCGTTGGCGGAGACGCAGGTGCCGGTCAGCGTCGATGGCCGCACCGTGGTCCTGGTCGACGACGTCCTCTACACCGGCCGGACGATCCGGGCCGCGTTGGACGCGGTCAACGAGCTGGGTCGACCGGGCCGGATCCGGCTGGTGACGCTGGTCGATCGCGGCCACCGCGAGCTGCCGATCCGTGCGGACCATGTCGGCAAGAACCTGCCGACGGCCTACGGCGACCGCATCTACGTCCACCTCGAGCCCATCGATGGCGAGGAGGGCGTGTTCGCTGAGGAGGTGTCGGCATGAGCCACCCGACCTACGGCCCGACCGCGGCCCCCGCCAGGCCCGACACCTCGCCCTCCGCGTCCGCTGCCGGCGGTGCGTCCGGCTCCGGCACCGGGGCAGGCAGCGCTCTCGACACCTCGCCCTCCGCGATGGCGGCGGGAAGCGCGGCCGACGTCGAGGTGACGGTTGCGGATCGTGCTCGTGACGCCGACACCGGCGGCAGCGAGCCCGTTGCGCCGCTGACCGACCTGATCTCGATCGAGGACCTCGACGCGGCGCAGGTCCGCCACATCCTCGACACCACCGAGCAGCTGCTGCCCATCGCCGAGCGCGAGCGCAACTCGGTCCCGACCCTGCGCGGCAAGGTCGTGTGCAACCTGTTCATGGAGGACTCGACCCGCACCCGGATCTCCTTCGACCTGGCTGCCAAGCGGCTGTCGGCGGAGGTCATCAACTTCTCCGGCAAGGGATCGTCGGTGTCGAAGGGTGAGTCGTTCAAGGACACCGCGCTGACCCTGGACGCGATGGGGGTGGACTGCGTGGTGGTCCGCTCCGGCAGCTCCGGCGCACCGCTGCAGCTCCAGGGCTACCTCGACGTGCCGATCCTCAACGCTGGCGACGGTTGGCACCAGCATCCGACCCAGGCGCTCCTTGACGTGTTCACGATGCGGCGCCACCTGGGCGATCTGGCCGGCCGGCACGCGGTGATCGTCGGGGACGTGCTGCACTCGCGGGTGGCGCGCAGCGAGGTCCAGGCGCTCAAGCTGCTCGGCGCCGCGGTCACGCTGGTGGCGCCACCGACGCTGCTGCCGCCGGAGGTCGGCGGCTGGGGCGTCGAGGTGGCCGATCACCTCGATGACGTGCTGCCGACGGCGGACGTGGTGTACGCGCTGCGGGTGCAGCGTGAACGGATGCACCGAGCGTTCTTCCCGTCCCGGCGCGAGTACGCCCGGCACTGGGGGTTGGACTCGACCCGGCTGGCGGCGCTCAAGGACGACGCGATCGTGATGCACCCCGGCCCGATGAACCGCGGGGTGGAGATCACCGGTGACGTCGCGGACAGCCCGCGTGCCGTGATCACCGAACAGGTCACCAACGGCATCGCCGTGCGGATGGCGTGCCTCTACCTGCTGCTGGCGGGCACCACCGCCGGCTCGGCGTCGCCGC
>SKNP01000488.1 GCA_007120485.1 Nitriliruptoraceae bacterium | reverse complement strand
GGTCGCCAGCCAACGGAGCACCGGCTCGGGTGGGCCGAGCACGGCGTGCAGGCGGGTCATCGCGGTGCCCTCGGACGGTGGACCGGCCGGCGGGCGGGTCGCGGTCGGTCGCAGCGGTAGCGTAGGCGGGCGTGGACGTGGGCTGGCGGCCCACGGGGCAGGCGGACCCCCGGTCCGCACGGGCAGGCGAGGAGCGCGACGGTGGTCTCGGAACTGTTCGACCCGACCCGCTGGCGGCCGATCGACGGGATCGGTGAGCTGACGGATGTCACCTACCACCGAGCGGTCGGGGCCGACGGCGGTGACCGGGCCGTGGTCCGGGTCGCGTTCGACCGGCCGGCGGTCCGCAACGCCTTCCGGCCGCACACGGTCGATGAGTTGTACCGGGTGCTCGAGCACGCCCGCGTCACCGCGGACGTCGGGTGCGTTCTGCTCACCGGCAACGGACCGTCGCCCAAGGACGGTGGGTGGGCGTTCTGCTCCGGTGGCGACCAGCGCATCCGCGGTAAGGATGGCTACCGCTACACCGACGATCTCGGGGCCGAGACTGCCGACCACATCGACCCGGCCCGGTCGGGGCGCCTGCACATCCTGGAAGTGCAGCGGCTGATCCGGATGATGCCCAAGGCGGTCATCTGCGTGGTCCCGGGCTGGGCGGCCGGCGGCGGCCACTCTCTGCACGTGGTCTGCGACCTGACCATCGCGAGCGCCGAGCACGCCCGCTTCAAGCAGACCGACCTGGACGTCGCGTCGTTCGACGGCGGGTTCGGGTCGGCCTACCTCGCCAAGCAGGTCGGCCAGAAGTTCGCCCGCGAGATCTTCCTGCTCGGCGACGAGTACTCGGCCGACGACGCGCACCGGATGGGCATGGTCAACGCCGTCGTGCCGCACGCGGAACTCGAGGAGCGGGCGCTGGCCTGGGCGGAGCGGATCGTGGCCAAGTCGCCGACCGCCCTGCGGATGCTGAAGTTCGCGCTCAACGCCACCGACGACGGGATGGTCGGCCAGCAGGTGTTCGCCGGTGAAGCGACCCGGCTGGCCTACATGACCGACGAAGCCCAGGAGGGCCGCGACAGCTTCCTGGAGAAGCGCGAGCCGGACTGGTCCGCGTTCCCGTACCACTACTGATGGCAGGCCAGAAGGTGACGGCGGTGCCGGGGGCTCAAGCGAAGTGTGTGCATCTGGGAACGGATGTGTTGCGAGGTGCACACGCTTGCGGGGGCCGGTGGCGATGGGCCGGTTCGCGGGCGATGTGTGTGCATCTGGGAACGGATGTGTTGCGAGGTGCACACGCTTGGCGTGGCCGCGGGGGTCGACGACGGATGGAGCGCGCGTGAACCCCTACGTGGAAGCGGCGCGGCCGCGGACCCTGCCGGCGGCGTTCGCACCGGTGCTGGTTGGGACCGCGGCGGCGGCGACCCCGATCCCGGAGGCCAACCCCGTCCGGTTCGTGCTGGCGCTGGTCGTCGCCTTGTCGCTCCAGGTGGCGGTCAACTACGCCAACGACTGGTTCGACGGCGTCAAGGGCGTCGATTCGGCGGCGCGGACCGGCCCCCGACGGGCGGTCGCAAGCGGCTTGGTCAGCGCTGCCGGGATGCGCAACGCCACGTTCGTGGCCCTGGGGATCGCCGCGATCACCGGGCTGGTACTGGCCATCCAGGTCGGTCCGGAGCTGCTGCTGGTCGGCGCGCTGGCGATCGTGGCGGCGCTCGGCTACTCCGGCGGCGCCAAGCCCTACGCCAGCCTCGGACTGGGCGAGTTCAGCGTGTTCGTGTTCTTCGGTCTGGTGGCCACCGCGGGGTCGGCGTACGTGCAGGACGAACGGTTCACGCTGCTGCCGGCGCTGGCGGCGATCCCGATCGGGTTCACGTCTGTGGCGCTGCTGGTGATCAACAACCTTCGGGACATCCCCACCGACGAGGCGGCCGGCAAGCGGACCCTGGCGGTCCGGTTAGGGGAGCGCCTCACCCGACGCCTCTACCAGACGTTGCTGGTGCTCTCGGTGCTGATGGTGGCTCCCATCGCCTACGTCGCCGGGTCCTGGTTGCCGTTGCTCGGCCTCGGTGCGCTCGGCACGGCCGGGCCGGCGATCCAGACCGCCGGTCACGTCCCCGTCGGGCCGGGGCTGGTGCCCGTGCTGGAGCGCACGGCCCAGACCCTGGTGCTGTTCGGCGGCTTCCTCACGATCGGGCTGGCGATGGCCGGGTGAGCGTCGTGCCCGCTGCTTGGTACGGCCACTCCCTCGTGGACGTGCCTTGGGAAGAAGTCGCGCTTCGGCCGAGCGCTCTACGGCCGCCCGCCCCCGCGTGGCGTGGCGCCGCGTTGGAGCCGGTGGTCGGCTCGCGTGGGCTGCGGCGCTTCGTGGTGTGATGATCCAGGAGGTTGCAGGCGCTCCCCGAGTGGGTTTCGGTGAACGGAGGCGACGCACGCAGATGCGTCGCGCCTATGGTGTAGCCCTACGGGCGAGCTCGTGGGGAGCGAAGGATGGCGCTGGCCTCCTGGGATCTTGGACGGTGGACGGTCAGTTGCCGCGTGTCCGGTCAGGGAACTCCGGTGGTGTTCCTGCACTCGGGCCCGGGAAGCGCAGCCGATTGGCGGGGGGTGTTCGAGCAGTTCGCTACCGGCTACCGGTTGGTGGCGGTCAACGGGTTCGGGCAAGGGCAGACCTCCGACTGGCCCGCTGGCGACGTGCAGGTCGATCAGTACGTCGAGATGGTGTCTGGGCTCGTCGGGGAACTCAGCGAGCCGGTGCACCTGGTGGGTCACTCGTATGGCGGAGCGGTGGCTCTACGGATGGTGTCGACCTCGCCGGGGTTGGTGCGTTCGCTCGCGGTTGTTGAACCACAGGCCTATCCCTTGCTGTCGGATGGCGACCCGCAGCTGTTCGCCGAGGTGACCGAGGTGGCGGACACGTTCGCTCGCGCCGTGGATGAGGGCCGGATCGAGGATGCGTGGCGCGGCTTCATCGACCACTACAACGGTGCCGGTAGCTGGCGTGCACTGCCCGAAGCCGCCCAGCAGAGGATGCTGCAGATCAGCGAGGTGGCGGTGAGATCGTGGACGGCGCTGTTCACCAACCCGATCACCAAAGGTGACCTGACACAGGTCGGTGTCCCGACGCTGGTGATCCAGGGTGGGCGAACCACGGCCCCGGAACGCCGGCTGTGTGAGATCGTTACCGACGAGGTGCCCGGAGCGCGACAGGTGGTCGTC
>SKNP01000359.1 GCA_007120485.1 Nitriliruptoraceae bacterium | reverse complement strand
GTGCTGGCCCCGTACACGGACGAGCGAGGGCGCTACGAACGGATCACGGCGGCGCTGCGCTCCCTGGCCGAGGTCGGGGACCTACCGCCTGAGCCAGCGCCGTCACCCGCCGTGGGGCCCGACACGTCGGGTCGGGCGCCACCCGCCGTGGGGGCCGGCACGTCGGGTCGACCACCACCACCGCCGGCCGTCGGACCGGGGACGTCACCGCATGGCTAATGGGTGTCGATGATCAGGTCGTTCTCCCAGGTGGGGTCGACCTCGTCGAAACCGTCGAGGATCCCACGCACCAGCCGGTACTGGCGGTGCAGCGCGTCGGTCGTCCGCCCTTCGCAGACGATCACCAGCGCGGGCAGGTTCGACGACGCCCGCACCAGCAGCCAGCCGTCCGCGAACTCCAGACGGGCCCCGTTGATGGTGATGGCCTCTTCCGGCTCGGTGCGCGCCACGGCCTCCTCCAGGAACCGGTCGACCACCGCGTACTTGTCGGCGTCCGCACACGGTGCGGAGATCGTCGGGCTGGTCTCGTAGCGCGGCAGTTCCGCGACCAGGTCCGCCAGCGGACGGCCGCGCCGTGCGCACAGGTCCGCCAGGCGCAACCCCGCGTGGATCGCGTCGTCGAACCCGAAGTGGTCGACGGCGTTGAAGAAGTGGCCGCTGCGTTCGCCGGCGAACGGCGCGCCGAGCTCGCGCATCTTCGTCTTGACGTGGCTGTGGCCCGTCCGCCACATCACCGGCTGCCCCCCGGCGTCACGGACCACCTCGGCGACCAGGCGCGAGCACTTGACGTCGTAGACGATCGTGGCGCCGGGGACCCGTTCGATCACGTCCAGGGCGAGCAGGGCCAGCACGCGGTCGGCCCACACGGTTGCTCCGTCGCTGTCGGTGACGCCGAGCCGGTCACCATCGCCGTCGAACGCCAGACCCAGCGTGGCCCCTCCGTCGACGACCGCCGCGGCCAGTTGGCGACGTCCCTCGACCAGCTCCGGGTCGGGCTCGTGGTTGGGGAAGGACCAGTCCAGCGGCTCGTTGATGGCGGTCACCCGGTAGCCGGCCTCCTCGAACGCGGCCCGGGCCAGCACACCGGAGATGCTGTTGGCCCCGTCGACGACCACCTCCAACGGTGCCGGCGCCGGGTTGCCCGCGGCGAGGTGGCCGATGTAGTCGGCGGTGACCGACCGCTCGACGTAGCGGCCGGCGGCGCGGTGGAACCGTCCGAGGTCGGCGAGGCGCTTCAGTTCGGTGACCTCGTCCGGGCCGAGGGTGGTCGGTGAACCCTCCGACAGCTTGAAGCCGCCCCAGCCGTTGGGGTTGTGGCTGGCGGTCACCGCGACCGCACCGTCGACGCCCAGGTGCGCCTGCGCGAAGTACACCAACGGGGTGGTCGCCAACCCGAGCGCGATCACCTCACGGCCGGTCGAGAGCAGCCCCTCGACCAGCGCGCTCGTGAGCACCGAGGCGTAGGCACGGCTGTCGTGGCCGACGACGACCTGGTCGATGTCGCGCTCGTGCAGGTAGGTACCGAACGCCCGACCGAGCCGGTTGGCGGTGAACGGGGTGATCCGGGCCGGGTCGAAGTCGTGGGGTGCGTCGACCAGTCCCCGCACGTCGTACTCGCGGAAGATGTCGGCGGGGGGTGGCGCGGTCAGCGCGGACACGGCATCCCGGCCGGAGCCGGACAGCGGGTAGGGCCACCCGGGTGACGGTTCGATCGACACGGACGTGGCTTTCGCAGCGTGCAGCGGCAGGGACGCCGGTTCTAGCAGGTGCCCGATCCGGTGGGGTGGCGCTCGCTCATCGGGGTCCGGGCTGTGCTCGCTCCGACCGATGACAGCCGGCAACCGCGCGAGGTGGCATCCTGCCGGGCCGCAGCCGAGCCGGATCCGCGAAGGAGCGTCGTGCTCAGCACCGCCGTGGCCGTACCGTCCGTCACCGCGTTGGCGTTGGCGGTCCTGGTCGTGCGCCTTCGAGCGCCCGCACGTCGGACCCCCGCGTCGGTGGCCGTCGAGGTGCTGTCGCTCACCCTCAGCGCCGTGCTCGTCGCGGACCTGCTGATGGGCGTGCGCGGGTGGGCGACCACGCTGGCGACGATGAGCCTGTACGCGACGTTCGGGCTGACGCTCGCCTTCGCCCTCGGGATGGGGCGAGCCGCGGGTGCGGCCGTCGTGACCGACCAACGTCGCGCGGTGCCGTTCGACGCGATCGTCAGCTTCGGTGGGTCGAGCGCGGTCGCGGCCGGGCTGGCCGGGGTGATGGTCATCGCGGCTGCCGGTGGCGGGGTGGCCGCGCTGGTGGCCACCGTGGCGGTCCTGCGGGTGCTGGCGACCCGCTCGGACCTCGACTCCCTGGCGGCGAGTTGGCGGTGGGACGACCGACCGGGAACCGCCTGAGCGGTCGCCGGCCGACGTGGCGTGGCCGCCCACGGGCCGTCGTACCCTTGGAGCAGCCGTCGCGTGCCAGCGCCGGCCCGAGCCGAGCAGGTGGTGCCGCGTGGACGCGAGCGCGCTCAGGAACGGACTGCGCAAACGTTGCCCGCTGTGCGCCGAACGGGACGTGTTCGCCTCGTTCTTCACGATCCGTGAGCGGTGCCCGTCCTGCGACCTGAAGTTCGAGCGTGAAGAGGGCTACTGGCTCGGGGCGATGATCATCGCGATGGCGTTGATCATCATCGCCTTCGCGGTGGTCTTCCTCGGCGGGTTAGCGCTGACGTGGCCGAACGTGCCATGGACCGGGCTGCTGATCGCGACCGCGGCCATCAACCTGGTGCTGCCGGTGGTGGCCTACCCGTGGTGCATGACCGCGTGGATGGGGCTCCACCACGCGGTGGTGACCTCCAACCGCGACGAGGGCACCCAGCCGCGCTACGACCGCTGACCCATCGATCGGTCAGCACGCCCGGCGTCGGTGACCGAGGCCGGGGTCGTCGGCGACCTCCGAGGCCAGCACGTGCTCTTCGGGGTCAGGTCGTCTTCGGGGTCAGGTCGAAAGGGGTGGGCGGTAGCCGCCCTTCTGGCGGCAGGAGTAGGCACGTCGCTTCGCGTCGAGTACCGTTGCTCCTTCACGTACCCAGTCAGGGCCTCTCGTTCCTCTCTTGGAACAACCTGATCGGTGTGCGTCAGGATCGGGATCAGTACATGCCAGAAGGCACCGTCAAGTGGTTCAACGCCGACAAGGGCTTCGGGTTCATCGCCCCGAGCGAAGGCGGCGAGGACCTGTTCGTCCACTTCTCCGCGATCCAGG
>SKNP01000165.1 GCA_007120485.1 Nitriliruptoraceae bacterium | reverse complement strand
AGCGGCGTTTGAGCCGACGGAGCACCTCGGTGTCGATCCATTCGCGGCCGCTGCCGTCGGGGCGGAACTCGCCCTCCAACACCCGGTCGGAGCGGGCCAGCCATCGCAGGGTGGCCAGGACCCGCTCAGTGGGGACGGCCAGCCGGTGGGCGCAGGCCTCCGCGTGGAACGGGCCGTGGGTGCGGGCGTAGCGGGCGACGAGGTCGGCGAGCGGGTCCTCGACCGGTTCGGTGTAGGCCTGCGGCAGCCCCGGCGGCAGCGCCACCCCGATCGCGTCGCGCAGGCGGGCGGCGTCGTCCGCGGCGGCGATGCGCTCCTGTCCGCCGACGCGCACCGCGATGGCGCGCCGTTCCTCGAGCAGCTGCTCGATCCAGGCGTGCGGCTCGTGTCGGGATCGCTCGGCGAGCTCCTCACGGGTGAGGTCACCGAGCTGGCGCAGGACGTCGTGCAGCTCGTCCACGTCGCGGGCGCGCCGGTCCGGTGGGGCGTCGGCGGCCTCCGTGGGACCGGTCTCATCGGTGTCGGCCGGCAGCCGCTGGAGCTCCCGTTCGAGCTGTGCGAGGACGTCCGCGTCGAGCAGGTCGCGCAGTTCGTCGCCGCCGAGCAGTTCGCGGAGCAGGTCGCGGTCCAGCGCGAGCGCCGCCGCCCGACGTTCGGCGAGCGGTGCGTCGTACTCGTACATGTACTGCCCGACCCAGCCGAACAGCAGCGACTGGGCGAACGGGGAGGCCGAGGAGGTCTCGACCTCCACGATCCTAAGCTTGCGGCTGCGCAGGTCGGCCAGGAGGGTGCGCAGGCCGGGCAGGTCGAACACGTCCTGGAGCGCTTCGCGGGTGGCCTCCAAGACGATGGGGAAGCTCGGGTAGCGGCTGGCGACCTGGAGCAGGTCCGCGGCGCGCTGTCGCTGGTGCCACAGGGCGGTGCGTTTGCCCGGCATCCGCTTGGGCAGCAGCAGGGCCCGGCCGGCGGCTTCGCGGAACAGCGTGGTGAACAGCGCGGTGCCGGCCAGTTGCGCGACGACCAGGTCGTCGATGTCGTCCGGGTCGATCAGCAACGCGTCGAGCAGCGACGGCGCGGCGTCGTCGGCGACCGGGCCCCGTGCCTCCACCGATCCGCCGTTGGCGCCGGCGGCCGCGCCTTCGCCGCCGCGCGGACCGTCGGCGGCCTCGAACGCGGCACCGGCCAACCGGTCGACCACGCCCCCCAGGGACGCGTCGATCGTCCCGGTGAACGGGTCCGCGGTGGTGTCCAGCAGCCGCAGCACGATCCCGTCGTCGGTCCACATCACCTCCGGGTCGTGGCCCTCCTGGGTCAGGCGGTGCTCGATCGCCATGGCCCACGGAGCGTGCACCTGCGCCCCGAACGGCGACAGCAGGCAGACGCGCCAGTCACCCAGTTCGTCCCGGAACCGCTCCACGACGATCGTCCGGTCGTCGGGCAGCGACCCGGTGACCTGTCGCTGTTCCTCGAGGTAGGCGACGAGGTTGTCCGCCGCCCATCCGTCGAGGTCGTGCTCGGCCTGCAGCCGTGCCACCTCGGCGTCGCGGTCGGTCTCGGACGCCTCGCGCACGGTGCGGTGGAAGGCCCCCAGCGCCTGGCCGAGCTCGAACGGCCGTCCGGGTCCGTCCCCGTGCCAGAACGGCAGCTTGCCCGGCTCGCCCGGCGCGGGGGTGACGACGACCCGGTCGTAGGTGATGTCCTCGATGCGCCAGGTGGAGGCGCCGAGCACGAACGTCTCCCCGGCGCGGGACTCGTGGACCATCTCCTCGTCGAGTTCGCCGACCCGGGTGCCGTCCGGTAGGAACACGCCGAACAGCCCGCGGTCGGGGATCGTCCCCGGGTTGGTCACCGCGAGCCGTTGCGCCCCGGCGCGCGCCCGGACGGTCTGCGCGACGCGGTCCCAGACGATGCGCGGCCGCAGCTCGGCGAACTCCTCCGACGGGTAGCGGCCAGCCAGCAGGTCGAGGACCGCGTGGAGCACCTCGTCGGACAGTTCGTGGAACGGTGCGGCGCGGCGAACGACCGCCGCGAGGTCGTCGAGGTGCCACGGATCGACCGCGGTCATGGCGACGATCTGCTGCGCGAGGACGTCCAAGGGGTTGCGGGGGTAGCGGGTGGCCTCGATCGCCCCGTCGCGCATCCGGCGGGTGACGACGGCGATCTCCACCAGGTCGCCGCGGTACTTGGGGAACAGCACGCCTCGGGAGGGCTGGTCGACCTGGTGACCGGCGCGGCCGATGCGCTGCAGGCCGCGGCTGACCGCGCCGGGGGAGGCGACCTGCACGACCTGGTCGACCGCACCCATGTCGATGCCCAGCTCCAGGCTGGAGGTCGCGACCAGGCCGCGGAGCTGGCCGGACTTGAGCTCGTCCTCGATCTGCAGCCGGCGTTCCCGGCTGAGCGAGCCGTGGTGGGCCTTGACCAGCTCCGGGACGTGGGCGCTGCCCGGGTCGTGCGGGTTGGCCGGGTCGTGCGCGTGGTCGGCGGCGTGCTCCGGATCGATGCCATCGGCGATGGCCCGGCCCGCCCCGGGCCCATGGTCGGCCAGCGCCTGCAGCGCCTGGTCGAGCTGGGCGTCGTCCAGGCCGCGACCGCGCAGGTGGGCCTCCTCCTCGCGCTGCGCGTGCAGCTCGTTGAGCTTGGCGGCGAGCCGCTCGGCCAGCCGGCGCGCGTTGACGAAGATCAGGGTGGACCGGTGGTCGAGGACCAGGTCGAGCAGCTTCGGGTGGATCGCCGGCCAGATGGACCGGCGGGCGGGGCTCTGCGCGGCCGCCCCGGACATCAGCTGCGCGTCGCGGCCGCCCTCGATCTGCTCGCCGAGCTCGGCCATGTCCTCCAGCGGGACGACCACCTCCAGGTCGAGCTCCTTGCGCATGCCGGCGTCGACGATCGTCACGGGACGTTCCGGTCCGGCCGGGCGGTCGTGGTGGTGGTCGAACCCGTGGCTGGGGTCGCGGGGGCCCGTGTCGTCCTGACCCTGGCCGTCCGGTGCACCGGCGGTGCTCGTCGAGCTCGTCTCGGTCGTCGGGGGATCGGCGTAGCCGCCGAGGAACCGGGCGATCTCGTCCAGCGGCCGTTGTGTGGCCGACAGCGCGATGCGTTGGGGCGCCGGCCGCGGCGCAGCGTCCTCGTCGAGCCCCCCGAACCGGACCTCGTGTTCGAGCCGCTCCAGCGACAGCGTGAGGTGGCTGCCGCGTTTGGTCGGGGCCAGGGCGTGGATCTCGTCGATGATGACGGCCTCGACCCCGCGCAGGGTCTCGCGTGCCTGCGAGGTCAGCAGCAGGTACAGCGATTCCGGGGTGGTGATCAGCACGTCGGGTGGTCGGCGCCGCATCCGTTCGCGCTCCCGCGCCGGTGTGTCGCCGGTGCGCACGCCCACCTGTGGACGGTGCACCTCGATGCCCAGCCGCTCGCCAGCCAGCCTGATGCCCTCCAGCGGTGCGCGCAGGTTGCGGTCGACGTCCACCGCCAGCGCCCGCAGCGGTGAGACGTACAGCACCCGCAGCCGTCGGCTCGGGTCTTCGGGTGGCGGCGTGGAGGTCAGCCGGTCGATCGCCCAGTAGAAGGCCGTGAGCGTCTTGCCCGAGCCGGTCGGCGCCAGGATCAAGGTGTGCTGGCCGTCGGCGATCGCCGGCCAGCCCTGCTGCTGGGCAGCCGTCGGCTGCGCGAACGTGGTGGTGAACCACTCGCGGGCGGGGGCGGAGAACCGCTGGAGCACGTCGTCGGTCATCGTCGCCTCGACCCTACCCGCGGCCGGTGACACGCCCGCCGACGGCCGTGTGTGCAGGTCGGTGCACATGCAGTGGTCCTGGGTGCACACGTTTCCTGCAGCGCAGCCGGGGGAGGGTGCGGCGGTCGACCTCGGCCAGGAGCCCTGTGGGTCCGAAGACCGGTGGGGGACGGCAGCGACATCGCCACGCCCCGCACCGATCCGCCCCAACCGATCCGCCCCGCCCAGACCCGACCGACCCCGGAGACCGCGTGACGACCGCGATCGTGCTGTTCACCCGCGACCTACGCGTCCACGATCACCCGGCGCTGGCCGCCGCCTGCCGCGAGGCCGATCGGGTCGTGCCGCTGTTCGTGTTCGACGACGCGATCCTGCGGTCGCGCTACGCCGCGCCCAACCGCGTCAGCGCGCTGCTCGACAGCGTGCGTGACCTCCGTCGCCGCCTGCAGGAGCGCGGTGGCGACCTGGTCATCCGTCGAGGTGATCCGGTCGAGCAGGTCCACGACCTGGCCATCGAGGTGGCCGCCGACCAGCTCCACCTCAGCTCGGACGTCAGCGCGTACGCCGACCGACGCGAGCAGCGGTTGCGGACGCTCGCGCGCGGCCCGCTGGGCGGACGGCTCGCGGTCCAGGTCCACCCGGGCATCGTGCAGATCCCACCGGATGACCTCGCGCCGTCGGGGGGAGACCACTTCAAGGTGTTCAGCCCCTACTGGCGCCGGTGGGTCGCCGCCGACCATCGGGCACCCGAGCCGGCCCCGAGCCGCGTGTCCACCCCGCCCCTGACCCCGACGTCGACCTCGACGTCGACCTCCGCCTCGACCGCGAACTCGACGTCGACCTCCGCCTCGACCTCGACCCGCGCGCCGGACGACCCGCCGCTGGCCGGGGCCCTGCCGGCCCTCGAGGAGCTCACCGACGGCCCGACCGCCCCGGGCCTGCCCCCGGCAGGGGAGACCGCTGCACGCGAGCGGGCAGACCTGTGGTTCGACGGCCCGATCGATGCCTACGACGACACCCGCAACCACCTGGCGGAGGACGGAACGTCCCGGCTGTCGCCGCACCTGCACCTGGGCACGATCTCGGTCGCGGAGCTGGTCGCCCGCGTCGACCGCACCCGGCCCGGGCAGGAGGCGTTCCTCCAGGAGCTGTGCTGGCGGGACTTCAACCACCAGCTGCTCGCGGCCCGGCCCGATCTGACCCATGCCGATGTCCGGACCCAGGGCGACGCGTGGCGTGATGAGCAGGACGCGGTCGAGGCCTGGCAGGACGGCCTCACCGGCTACCCGGTGGTCGACGCCGGGATGCGCCAGCTTCGCCACGACGGGTGGATGCACAACCGGGCCCGGATGATCGTGGCCTCGTTCCTCACCAAGCACCTGTACGTGGACTGGCGCGTCGGTGCCTGGCACTTCATGGACCACCTGGTCGACGGGGATCTGGCCAACAACTTCGGCCAGTGGCAGTGGACCGCCGGGACCGGCACCGACTCCCGACCCAACCGCATGTTCAACCCGGTGACCCAGGGGCAGCGCCACGACCCCGACGGGAGCTACGTGCGCGCGTACGTGCCCGAGCTCGCCGAGGTCGACGACGCGCACATCCACGCGCCGTGGGAAGCGGACGACACCCTGCTGCGCGCCGCCTCGGACTACCCACCGCCGATCGTCGACCATCGCGAGGCGCGTGAGCGGTTCCTGAGCGCCCGCGGCGCCTGAGGGTCGGGTCGACCATCCGCAACGCTGGGACGAGTCCGCACGCGGCGCCGATGGCGACCGTTCCACGCAACTCGTTCCGACGCCGAACCGAGCAGGACCATCGGCCTCGGCGAGCCTCATCGATACGCTCGACGTTGCCGTCAGAGGGAGCCACGTGGCCGACGATGCGTACGACCGCTCGGGCGTGGACCCCGTCGGCGAGGTGACCGACTCCAGCGCGGCCCATCAGCGACATGGGGAGAAGCTCAGCTCGCTCGATGCGGCGTTCCTGGAGATGGAGTCGAGCACCCGGCCGATGCACGTCGGTGGGCTGTTCATCTTCGACCCGCCCGAGGGTGAGCGGCGGTTCTCGTTCGGTCAGTTCGTGGACCTCGTCCAGTCGCGGCTGCACCTGATCCCGCGGTACCGCCAGCGGGTCATCGAGGCACCGCTGCATCTCGGCACCGCTCGCTGGATCGACGATCCGGAGTTCGACCTCGCCTACCACGTGCGGCACGCGGCGTTGCCATCCCCCGGCACGACCCAGCAGCTCAACGAGTACGCCGCCAGGATCCTGTCCCGCCAGCTTGACCGGGACCGGCCCCTCTGGGAGCTGTACGTGATCGAGGGGCTCGAGCACGGCCGTATCGCCCTGTTGGGCAAGACCCACCACGCGATGATCGACGGGCTGGCGGGGATCGACATCGCCACGGTCATGCTCGACCTCGCGCCGGATCAGAGCGACCGCATCCCCGAACCCGAGCCGTGGCTCCCTCGACCGACCCCGTCCTCGAAGGCGCTCGCTGCTGACAGCATCCGCAGCCTGGTCACCTCACCTGCGGAGTTGACGGAGTCGGTCGGCCGGCTGGCGCGTCGGCCGCGGGTCCTCGCACGTCGAGCGCTCGAGGTCGGTCGGGGGGTGAGCCGTGTGGCGACCAACAGCCTGGTCCGCCCGGCGCCACCGTCGTTGCTGAACCAGGAACCGAGCGCCCACCGTCGGTTCGCGATCCAGCGGGTCCGGCTCGAACGGATCAAGGCGATCAAGGACGCGTTCTCGACCACCGTCAACGACGTGGTGCTGTCGGTCGTCGCCGACGCCACCGGTCGCTACCTGCGCCACCGGGGCGTCAGCACCGATGGCGTGTGGCTGCGGGCGATGGTGCCGGTCAGCACCCGGCAGTCGTCCGAGGAGCACCACCTCGGCAACCAGGTGGTGGCGGTGTTCGTCGACCTCCCGATGTTCGAGATGGACCCGGTGGAGCGGCTGCGGGTCGTCCACGACGGGATGAGCGAGGTCAAGTCGTCGCACGCGGCGGTCGGGGCCGGGTTCCTGATCGGCCTGGGCGAGTTCGCCCCGCCCACGCTGCACGCGATGGCGTCGCGGATCGCCGTCAACAGCCGCGTGTTCAACTTCCTGGTCACCAACGTGCCGGGACCGCAGGTCCCGATCTACTGCCTCGGTGCGCGGTTGCTGGGCGCGTTCCCGTTCACGCCGCTGGCGGCGCACCACAGCTACGGGGTCGGGGTCACCTCGATGGACGGGTGGCTCAACGTCGGGTTCGTCGCCGACTACGTCGCCCTCCCGGACGTCGAGGTGGTGCCCGGCCTGCTGATGGAGTCGGTCGAGGAGTTGGCGGTGTGCGCGGCGGCCGTGTCGGAGCGGGCGGCGCACCTGGAGGCGACGCGCCGACCGCCGCCGGTCGGCGAGATGGGCCCTCCGGGCCGCACCGATGCGGGTCTACCCCACGAGGAGCGATCGTGAGCGACGTGAACCCGGACGGGCTCGTCGATGGCTCGTCCCGCACGGTGACGTCAGGTGGGCCCGGGATGTCGACCGCTTCCGGGGCATCGCTCCAGCTGCCGGTGCAGCGGCTGCGCGACGACGTCCCGCTCCCGCGCTACGCGCACCCCGACGACGCCGGGCTCGATCTGGCGGCGGCCGACCCGGTGACGTTGGCGCCGGGGGAGCGGACCGCGGTCGCGACGGGGTTGGCGGTCGCGATCCCCGTCGGCTGGGTCGGACTGGTGCATCCGCGGTCGGGTCTCGCGCGCCGCCACGGCCTCACCGTCGCCAACGCCCCGGGCACGATCGACGCGGGCTACCGCGGTGAGGTGCACGTGCTGTTGATCAACCTCGGTGAGGGGACCGTGGAACTCGACGCCGGTGACCGCATCGCCCAGCTGCTGCTCCAGCCGGTCGGGGCCGCCGAGGTGGTGGAGGTCCACGCGTTGTCCGACACCGATCGTGGGGACGCCGGGTTCGGTTCGACGGGTGTCGCAGGGGTCTGAACGGAGGGCGCGCCGGCCCCTGGGCCGGGTCACTCGCAGCGGTCGGCTCGGCGGTGACGGCCGGTCCGGGCGGGGGCGGCGTGCAGAGGCGCGGACGTCCGCGCAGACTGCCGCGCAGACCGTCTGCGCGCCCTCGTCGCACGGTTTGCCCGGTCGCCAGCGACCGGTTACCGTTCGCCGCTGCACGCGGATGTAGCTCAGTTGGCTAGAGCGCCACCTTGCCAAGGTGGAGGTCGCGAGTTCGAATCTCGTCATCCGCTCGCTACGAGGACCCGGCGGATCGCCGGGTCCTCGTCGTTCTTCGGGGGAGGCGGAGCAGGCGGACCGGCGCTCCGGCGTCAGCGGACCGTGGGTGGAGGGACCGCCGGGGTGTGACCGCCCGGGTGTGGCCGCCCGGGCGTCCGCGATCGCGGGTGCGTTCCGCGGTGCCCTCGGTAGCCGGCACCGGCCGTCGCCCGTCGGTCGGCGGGGCTGTACCGCGTGCCCAAGGAAGGCTGCGCGGGCGCAGGGGATGGCGCGTTCCTGCGATCCGGGGCAGGGTGGGGCCCATGGACACGCAGCGCGGGGTGCCGGTGGGGGCGTCGACGTTCGTGGGTCGCGAGCGTGAACGTTGGATGGTGGCCGAGCTGATCGCGGATGCTCGGGTCGTCACGTTGACCGGATCGGGTGGCTGCGGCAAGACGCGGCTGGCGGTGGAGGTCTCCGGAGATGTCGCGTCGAGGTTCGCCGATGGCATCTGGTGGGTGGATCTGCAGGGGGTGAGCGAGGGCGCGATGGTCGTGGCGGCGGTCGCTTCGACGGTGGGGGTGCGAGAGCAAGCCGAGCAGGCGTTGGTCGACACGTTGGCCGAACTGCTGCGAGCGCGGCGTGTGCTGGTGGTGCTCGACAACTGCGAGCATCTGGTGGCGGCGTGTGCGCAACTGGTCGCCGGGTTGTCGTCGGCGTGTCCGCAGCTGCAGGTGCTGGCCACCAGCCGGGTGCCGCTGGCGGTGGCGGGTGAGGCGACCTTCGAGGTCGCGCCGCTGCCGGTGCCCGGCGACGATGCGGGGTCGGCCAGCACGGTCGCCTGCACGGACTCGGCCCGGTTGTTCGAGGTGCGAGCCCGGCAGGTCACGGCGGAGTTCCGGATCGATGCCGGCAACGCGGAGGCGGTGGCGGAGATCTGCCGACGGTTGGATGGGGTCCCGTTGGCGATCGAGCTGGCGGCAGCCCGGGTGCGGGCCCTGGCGCCGGGCCAGATCGCGGACGGGTTGTCGGACCGCTTCAGGCTGTTGGCCGGAGGGGTGCGCGGCGCGCCGGCACGGCAGCGCACGCTGGAGGCGTCGCTGGCGTGGAGCTACGAGCTGCTCGATCAGGCACAGCGGGTGGCGTTGGCGCGCCTGTCGGTGTTCGCCGGCTCGTTCGAGCTGGATGCCGCCCAGGCGGTGGTGGCTGGGGACGACATCGACGACGACGAGGTGCTGGACCTGATGATTGGGTTGGTGGAGCAGTCGATGGTGCAGGTCGTCGAGCGTCGCAGCAGGGCCCGCTACCGGTTGTTGGAGACGATCCGGATCTTCGCGCGGCAGCGGCTGTCGGAGCTGGATGATCCCGTCCGGGTGCAGGGTCGCCATCTGGCGTTCCATGTCGGGCTGGCCGAACGGGCGCAGGCGGGGCTGACCGGCGCGGAGCCGGAGCCCTGGATGGCTCGGCTCGTGGCCGACCTGGATGACCTGCGGGCCGCGATGGACGGGGCGGTGCGGTCCGCGGACCTGCGGGGGATGCTCGGACTCACCGAACCGATCCTGCGCTTCTGGTCCGAGCACGGTCTGTCCACGGAGGTGCATCGGCGGCTGCACGACGCCGCCGCCCCCCAGACGTCCGATGACCTGCGTGTGCGGGGGCTGACCACCGCAGCGGCACTGGCCCTTGCCCGCTGGGAGCCGGCCACCGCCTATCGCTCGGCGAGCCAAGCGGTCGACGCGGCGCGTGCCGCTGACGTCGGTGGTGCGCTCGCACTGGGGTTGGGTCGACGGGCCTGGGCAGGGACGCTGCTGGGGCGGGCGACCAGCGACCAGGTGGACGCCGACGTCGAGGAAGCGGTGGAGGTCGCCGAGCGGTGCGGGGATGCGTCGACCCACGCGTTCGTCCTGGCCCACGCGGGGGGAGCGTGGTTCCTGAGCCGCTCGATCGACGCTGGACTCCGCCTGTTCGAGCAGGCCGTCGAGGTGTGCGAAGCGAACGACCTCGCCTTCCAACTGCCGGCCACCCACGCGAACCTCGGGCTGTGGCCGGTGTGGTCCGGTCGTCTCGTCGAGACACGCCATCACGCTGGACGTGCCGCCGAGCTCGCCCGGCAGGTGGGACGTCCCGGGTGGGAGGCGATCGGACTCGCCGGGCTGGGAGCCGCGGCCGTGCTGCAAGGCGATCACCGCCAGGCGCGGGACCAGCTGGCCAGGGCGCGCGCGGTGCTGCGGGAACGGGGTCTGGAGGGGTCTCACTATCAGATGTGGTTGCGCCCCTGGCTCGCGTTGTCGGCCGAGGCGTCCGGCGATCTCGAGACCGCTCGGGGCACGGCTGCGGAGATGGTGCGGATCGGCCGTCGAAGCGGCGACCGTTGGGAGGAGGCCTTCGGTTCGTGGCTGCTGGGAGCACTCGCACACCGCCAGCAGCGTCACGAGGACGCACGGACGCATCTGGAGGCGAGCCGCGCCCTGTCCAGCGACCCACGACTGCCGCTCCCGCTGGGGCGGTCGACGCTCGGACTCGCGGTGCTGGCCGAACAGGACGGAGACCTCGACACGGCGTGGGAGCTGGCCCACGACAGCCTCGAGGTCCTGGATGGCTACGGCGATCGGGTCGGGGCCGCCGCGGCGCTGGAGACGATCGCCGAGGTGGCCGCAGCCCACGGCGAACCGGATCGGTCGCTGCGCCTGCTCGCCGCCTCGCAACGGTTCCACACCGGGTCGGGTATCGCCCGCTTCGCGTCGCAGGCCGAGCGTTTCGATCGTGCTCGCCGCACGGCGCACGCGGTGCTGGAGGACGCCGAGTCGACCGCATGTTGGGACGCCGGGGGCGAGCTGTCGCTGGCCGACGCGGTCGCCTACGCCCGCCGCGGGCGAGGTGAGCGGCAACGCCCGCGGATCGGCTGGGCGTCCTTGACCCCCGTCGAACGCGACCTCGTCCGGCTGGTCGCCGACGGCCACACCAACGCGGAGATCGGGCAACGGCTGTTCATCTCGGTCAACACGGTCAAGAAGTACCTGACCCGCATCTACGCCAAGGTCGACGTCGACGGACGGGCGGGACTCGCCGCCGAGGTGGGACGTCGCAACCTGTAGTACCCGCCGCGAACCGGTTCCGTACCCGGTCGGGTGTCACTCTCCGACGGCTGCTGCGTCATCGTCACCGGCATGACCACAGGAGACGTGAGGAGATCACACATGGACAGCCAACGCACCCACCACGTGACCACCACCGACGGCGTGACCATCGGCGGGACCGTGCACGGCCAAGGGCCGCCCCTGGTGTGCCTGCAAGGGGGGATCGGCGATGGCGATCTCGACTGGCAGGCGCTGCTCCCGCACCTGACCGACCGGTTCACCTGCCATCTGCCGAACCTGCGGGGCCGTGGCCTCAGCGGCGACCACCCCGACCTCAGCTTCGGACGGCTGGTCGACGACGTCCTCGCCTACATCGACAGCATCCCGGAACCGAGCGGACTGGTCGGCTGGTCCCTCGGCGCCGTCCTGGCACTCAGCGCGGCAGCGCGATCGGACGCGGTGGCCGCGGTTGCCGCCTTCGAACCCGGGATCATGACGTTGACGGATGAGCAGGAGCAGGCGGCGTTCGGCGCCACCCTCGCCCACATGGGCGAGTTGGCTGCCGAGGGCAGGCTGACCGAGGCGGTTCGCACGTTCGCGGGTCTCCCCTTCAGCGACGCAGAGATCGCCGTGGCCGAGGACGCCGGCTACCTGGAGGCTGCAGGGCGCTACGTACCGAACCTGCTCAGCTTCTTCCAGCAACAGGTGGAGCACGAAGGCCCCACCGCCGACGACCCGGCCGTGCTCGCTTCGGTCCGAGCTCCCGTGCTGGTGCTGTACGGATCGGAGGCCAAGCCGCTCATGACCCGCAGCGCGCGGCACGTGGCCGAGCACGTTCCCGCTGCGAGGATGCAGCCGATCCCTGGTGCCGGGCACGCCGCCCCCTTGACGCATCCCGCGGCCCTCGCCCAAGCACTCGCCGGGTTCTTCTCACCGGTCCGGCAGCCGGCCTGACCTCGCGCCCATCGGGCCCTCGGGGGACGCGAGCTGGGTCAGTCGCTGGACCGTCCGGCGACGCGGGGCCCTCGGCGCTCGGAAGGATCGTTGGCCGTCGGGCAGTCCACCGTGCTGGCGTACCCTCGCGTCGGGACCGTCAGAGCCCGCCTCGCTCGGAAGAGGCAGCCCTCGCCACGACCGCAAGGACCGCGCTGATGGACGCCGCCGCCTGGGACGAGCGCTACCGCGACACGGAGCTGGTGTGGTCCAAGGGCCCCAACGCCACGGTCGCGACCGAGCTGGCTGACCTGCCGCCGGGTCGGGCACTGGACCTGGCCGGGGGCGAGGGCCGCAACGCGATCTGGCTGGCCCAGCAGGGCTGGGACGTGGAGCTGGTGGAGTTCTCCTCCGTCGCGCTCGACAAGGCCCGGCAACTGGCGGACCACGCCGGCGTCCGACTCACTGGCACGCTCGGTGATCTCACCGCCCCGCCGTCGCTCGAGCCCGCGGACCTGGTCCTGCTCGCCTACCTGCAACTGCCGCGCGAGCAGGTACGCGACGCCCACCGGCTCGCGGCGTCGCTCGTGCGTCCCGGCGGGGTCTTCCTGCTGGTCGCCCACGCCAAGCGCAACCTCACCGACGGGGTCGGCGGTCCGCCGGACCCGACCTTGTTGTGCACGGTCGAGGAGGTCGTCGACGACCTCGCCGGCACGGGTCTGGACGTCGAGGTGGCACGGGAGATCATCCGGCCGGTCGAGACCGACGACGGCGAACGACACGCCATCGACCTGCTGGTTCGGGCGGGTCGTCCGTCCGGCTGACCGTGAGAGGCACCAGGTTCGCCGGTCGTCCCAACCAGCCGGTCGGCTGGTCGAGGCGAGCTTCCCCTGATCGTGCCGAGCGGCGGTCAGACGTCGGCGTCGTCCTCACCGGTCGCGACGGGCAGGCCCAGCGATGACCACTCGCTCCACGAGCCGGCGTAGAGCTTGGCGTCGTCACGCCCGGCATCGGCCAGCCGCAGCAGCAGCACGCAGGCGCTGACACCCGAGCCGCAGTAGGCGACGACCTCCTCGTCCGCGTCGACGAGCGCGGCGGGGACGGCCTGGCTGTTCGGCAGGTTCCGGGCCCCCGGGATGTGGCCGGCGACCGGGTCGACCGGCTCCTCCTCGCCGCGGTAGCGGGCCGGAGCACGGGTGTCGACGAGGATGCGGCCCGGATCGTGCAGCCGTTCGGCGACGTCCTCGGCGTCGATCGCGTCCCCGCGACGGGGGCGGGGTGTGAGATCGCCCGGCGCGGCGGTCTCCTCGCCGGTGACCAGAGGGCCGTCCCAGGCGTCCAACCCGTCGTCGAGGACCGCGACGTCCTCCTTGCCGAGGTGGCGAAGGAGCCACCACAGGCGTGCGGCACCGCCGACCATCGCCTGGTCGTAAGCGACCACGGGCGTGTCGTCGCGGACACCGGCGCGGCGGGCCACCGCCACCACCTCGTCGTCCGTCGGCAGTGGGTTGCGGCCACCACCGGCGTTGCCGGAGAGGTCCCGTTCCACGCTCAGGAACGTCGCCCCCGGCACGTGTCCGGTGAGGTAGCGACGGTGCCCCTCGTCGGGGTCGCCGAGCACGTACTGGCAGTCGATGACGGTGACATCATCGAGGTGGCCGCGGAGCCAGTCCGGGGAGACGATCGGGTCCATGCTCGGAGGATGCCACACCTTGCGTCGGGGACGACGAACGCCCGACGTCGAGGTGGACGAGCAGCCGAACCGGGTGTCGGGGTCGACGACCGTTAGGCTCGGCGGTCGTGGGGTGACGAGCGTGAGCGAGGACGGAGGCAGCGGTGTCGGAGCCGGACGGACCGTCCCGACCGTTGTGGCAACAGGTCCTCGACGACCTCGAGCGACGGATCGCCTCGGGTGACATCGCCGGGCGGTTCCCGACGGACAAGGAGCTGACCGAGCAGTACGGGGTGAGCCGTCACACCGTTCGGGAGGCGGTCGAACGGCTCCGCGCCCGTGGGTTGGTCGACCGGCACCGCGGCCGCGGCAGCTTCCTCAACGAGGCGCGCCTGACCCAGCCGCTCGGCGGGCTCTACAGCCTGTTCCGCTCGGTGGAGGAGCGAGGCCTGGAGCAACGCTCCGAGGTGCTCGCGCTGGAGCGTGACCGAGATCCCGACGCGGCGGCTCGGCTCGAGTTACCACCGAAGGCCGAGCTGGTGCGGCTCCAACGTCTGCGGTTCGCCGGCCCCGAACCGCTCGCGCTCGACAGCGTGTGGTTGCCCGTGGATATCGGCCGGCATCTCCTGGAGGTCGACTTCAGCCGGACGGCCCTCTACGACGAGCTCCGTGACCGCGCCGGTATCACGCTGAGCGCGGTCGACGAGTCGCTGGAGCCGATCGTCGCCGATGACGATGCCCGACGGCTGCTGCAGCTCGACCCGGACGAAGCGCTCCTGCGGGTGCGCCGACTGGGCTGGCGCGGTGACCGGCCCGTCGAGTGCCGGGTGACCCTGCTGCGCGGACAGCGCTTCCTCTACACCAGCTCGTGGCGAGCTGACGACCCATCGGGACCGCACGCCGACGCATAGAATGTCCGGACATATCCGGTACCCTATGAACGGCCCAGCCGGCCACCCCGACGGCTCCACCGGAGGGACCCATGCGGTCAGCCACCCTGTTCGCGACGCTCGCCCTGCTGCTCGCCGCCGTTGGGTGCAGCGGATCCGCGGCCGCCGAGGACAGCCCGCAGGTCATCGACGCGCAAGGGGCCGTCGCGCTGCTCGATGACCGTGACGACCTCACCATCATCGACGTGCGCACCCCGGAGGAGTACGCCTCGGGCCACCTCGCCAGCGCCGAACTGGTCGACATCCAGGCGCCGCGGTTCGAGGATCGGATCGCCGGGTTCGACCCGTCCGGCGCGTACGTCATCTACTGCCGGACCGGGAACCGCAGCGCCGTGGCCGCCGAGGTCATGGACGACCTCGGCTTCGAGGAGGTGTACGACGCCGGTGGCTTCGACGAACTCGCGTCGACCGGGCTGCCGACCGGCGGCAGCTGAGCGCTCCCCGTTGGCGGGCAAGGTGGGCCCGACCGTGTAGCTTCGTGATGGTCACTCGCCAGCGCTTCGGTCCCCGGCGCCCCATCACCACCAGGCGATCGTCACGCTCGGATCGGATGCCATCATCGCTCGCACCGGTACGGCGGCGGCACGACCATGCCGTGCCTCGGAGGTGTGAGGTGCGCGGTGATCGGCTCGTCCGGGTCCTCGACGCCCTCGCGGGGCAGGCGCCGGCACCGCTACCGGAACGCCTGTGCGCGGGAGCATCGGTCCTGCTGGACGCCCGTGGCGTCGGCTTGGCGCTCGAGATCGGCGACGGTGAGCTGCAGACCGTCGCGGCCAACGACCTCGGCCATCGTGTCGAGCGGTTGCAGGCCGACCTCGGGGAAGGCCCGGCCTACCTCGCGTACCAGCGCGGCGTGCCGGTCCTCGTCCCCGACCTCGCGAATGACACCACCTGGGTGGCGTTCGGGCCGGCCGCGATCGGGGCGGGCATCGCGGCGACGTTCGCGTTCCCACTGCACCGCGGCACGGTCCGGGTCGGTGCGCTCACGCTGTGTCGGGATCGGGCCGCTGACCTCACCGATGACCAGTACGCCGATGCGCTGGTCATCGCGCGCCTCGCACTCGACCTGTTCCTGTCGCTGCAAGCCGGAGGGGCTGAGGACGACCTCGATCGGTTGCTCGCAGAGCAGGTCGACGACAGCGCGCAGATCCACCAGGCCAGTGGGATGGTGTCGGTGCAGCTCGGCATCTCCGTCCAGGCTGCTCTGGCGGTGCTCCGCGCCTCCGCCTACGCCGCTGATCGTTCGCTCCACGACGTCGCCACCGACGTGATCAGCCACCGGCTGCGGATGGACGACCCGACGTGATCGCTCGCCGCGCGACACCTCGCCCCGTAACCTCGGAGCAGCCGGCTTCGCCGGCTGCGCGTCCAGGGAAGTAGCCGCGATGGATCCGTCCAGCGATATCCGCACCGGGCTCCAACACCGCCTCGTCGACACCTTCGTCGACCTCGCGGACACGCTCGTCGAGGACTTCGACGTCGTCGAGTTCCTCTCGATGCTCAGTGAGCGGGTCGTGGAGGTGAGCATCGCCTCGGAGGTCGGCATCCTGCTCGCCGACGAGACCGGCGCTCTGCGGTTCATGGCCTCGTCGGACGAGCGCAGCCACCTGCTCGAGCTCTTCCAGGTCCAGAACCGCGAAGGGCCGTGCCAGGACTGCTTCACCACCGGTGAAGCGATCGCGGTCGACGACCTCGCCGACGCTCGACACCGCTGGCCGCTGTTCGTCGACCGAGCCCTCGCGACCGGCTTCCGTTCGGCGCAAGCGGTGCCGCTCCGGCTCCGTGGGGAGATCCTGGGTGCGATGAACCTCTTCAGGACCGAGGTCGGCGGCCTCGACGAATCGGACCTCGCGGTGGTCCAGGCGATGGCTGACGTGGCCACCATCGGACTGCTCCAGCAACGTCAGTTGGACCGTGCGCACACGGTGACCGAGCAGCTCCAGGGGGCCCTGCACAGCCGGATCGGTATCGAGCAGGCCAAGGGCATCGTCTCCGAGCAGGCGAAGCTGCCCATGGAAGAGGCGTTCGCGCGGCTCCGAGGACACGCGCGCAACGCCAACCACAAGCTCAGCGATGTCGCCCGGGCCGTGGTTGCCGGTGAGTTGAGCGCGGCCGACCTGCGGGCCTGACCTGCGGCCACGACCCGACACGCAGGACGCGAGGTTCGTCCGTGTCGTTCGGCCGGAGCTGGCCAGCGGTCAGACCGTGCCGTGATCGGCGGGTTCGTCGGTAGGCAACGCGACCTCGCGGCGCGCGATCGCTTCCGGATCGTCCGGCAACAGCTGCTGACCGCGGCGCAACAGGACGAACCCGAGCGCGTACGCCGCCGCACCGCCGTAGAACAGGCCCTGATCGCCGAACAGGTCCATCGCGCCCCCGATGACGGGACCGCCGAGCATCTGGCCGACCATCGTGAACAGGTAGTACAACCCGACGAAGAACCCGATGCGGTTGCGTCCCCCCAGGTCTGCCACCAGCGGCATGGCCTGGACGTTGACCAGCCCCCAGGCGAACCCGCCGACGACGAAGATGCCGATCAGGACCGGGATCGACCGCACCGGCGCCGCAGCCAGGAACAGCAGCGGCAGGATGGCCAGGCCGGTGAGCATCGCGGGGATCTTGCCGAAGCGCGTCCCGATCATGCCCGCGAACAGCGCCAACGCCAGGAACGATCCGACGAACGCGGTGAGGATGAACGCCGCCCGACCGGGGGTGAGTCCGAGCTCGTTGACGGCGTAGAGCGGGAACATCGCATCGAGGCCGGCGAAGCCGATGTAGTAGGCGAGCATCGCCGCGAGGATGTAGAGCTGGCCTCGGTTGGGTCGCCGCGCCAGGAGTCGGACGCCACCGATCGTGTCACGGAGCGGGCTCGGGTGGGTGTCGGTGGTCGCGTCGACGTACGGCGGGTGCCGGTCGGCCTTGCGCAGCACGATGAGGCTGGTCAGCAGCAGGGCCAGGGCGCCGAGCCCGAACGACAGCCGCGGGTCGACGTCGTAGAGCAAGCTCAGACCCGCGAAGCTGATCAGCGCGCCGATGCCGCCCATCAGGTTGATGATCCCGTTGCCGGTGGAGCGGCGTTCGGGCGGGCAGTGGTCGGGGAGCAGGCTGATCACCGGGCCGCGGTAGCTGTGCATCGCGGCGGTGAACAGCACCTCGACGACGATCAGTGACCACAGCGCGGACGCGGCGAACGGGATGCCCGCGAAGGTCAGCGCGCCGATCGGGGCCGCGATGACGATGAACGGCAGCCGACGGCCCATCGGGTGGGACAACCGGTCCGACCAGGCGCCGATGATCGGGATCAACAGCAGACCGACGAGGTTGTCGGTGCCCATCAGCAGCCCGATGACCGTCCGGCTGGAGATGAACTCCTCGTAGAGGATCGGCAGGAACGCGTTGTACTTGGAGAAGACCAGCATGACGCCGAGGAACCCGAACCCGATCCACCAGATCTGGCGGTAGGAGTAGGCCTCCTCGGCTTCGGTCGTGGTGTCCGTTCCGGCCATGGCCTCCCGTCCGCCGTCCGCAGGCGACGTACGGTAACCCGCGAGCAGCCGGTCGGGGCCCCGCTTGGCTGCCTCGATGGGTGGGCATGACCCCCCGGTCGGTCCCTACCTTGCCCCGAGCAACGTCGGACGACCGGAGAGGCGAGGATGGTGCTCGTGGACCGCCTCACGGGGCTCCTGCGTCGCGTCCGTTTCCGGCAGTGGGACGTCGACGGTGGCCCCACCTCGGTGCTGCGTCTGGCGATGCGTGGGCCCCTGGTGACCACGGTCGTCGTAGCGGGGGGATTGGCCGGTGTGTTCGCCGCCGTGTTCGGGGTGCCGCCGGTCTCGCCGCTGGTGCTGGTCGTGATCGTCGTCGCACCGCTGTACCCGTGGTTGCGCTCGGAGCGCCGCCTCTACCGGGAGTGGCTCGAGCGCGACCCCGATGTCCCGCGGGAGCCCGATGAGGAGCGCGACCCCGATGTGCCGCGGGAGCCCGATGAGGAGCACGACCCCGATGTGCCGAACGGCTCCAGCCGCACGGAGACGTCCTCCGACGATCCGGGTCCGTCCGGCGACCCCGACGAGGGCTGAACGGCGGGTCAGCCCCCGGCGCGCTCGGATCCGTCCGGTGCAACCGCCTCCAGCGTGAACTGCGTCGGCACCAACGGACGCTGGTGCTCGGGGAGCCGGTACCGGCCGTGGCCGTCGGTCTCCATCCACGGCGCGAACGCCCAGTCGAGGGTGTCCTGCTCGACGAACCGGGTCAGACGAAGCCCCGCGTCGAGCACGGCCTGGACGATCTCGCTGAGCGGATGGTGCCACTCGTAGTGCACCGGGCTACTGATCGCGGACGCGTCCCCGGTGTAGCTGGTCTCGTCCTCCCACCGTTGCGGCCGGCCGTCGCCGAAGTACGGGTGGGTGACCACCAGGCGCTGGTCCTCGCGGGTCTCGTCCAGGGTCAGCAGCATCGGGTGCGCGTCGCGCAGGTACAGCCGGCCACCCGGCGCCAGCAGCGAGGCCACCTGGTCCGCCCAGGCGGCCATCGACGGGACCCACCCAACGACACCGACCGTGGTGTAGACCAGGTCGTAGCCGGTGCCCAACGCGGCCGCGGCGTGGCGCACGTCCGCCTCGATGAAACGCGCGTCCGCTCCGGCGCGCGCCGCCAGGTCGCGGGCGACCAACAGCGCCGACGGCGAGAAGTCCAACCCGACCACCTCGGCGCCCAGGCGGGCCAGGGACACCGTGTCGGTCCCGATGTGGCACTGCAGGTGGGCGACACGCGAGCCGGTGAGGTCACCGAGCGCCGCGGCATCGTCGCGGACGACCCCCGAGAGGTGGTGCGGATCGGTGACGAACCGGTCGAGGTCGTAGGCGTCCGAGGCGACGTGGACCGGGACCCTCGACTCCCAGTTCGCCAGGTTGCTGGCCAGCGGATCCTCGGTCATGGTCGGACGCTACCAAGGCACCTGGTGCCCGGCGTCGCCGATGCGCGACGCCCACCGGACGTCGCCCGTCCGGTCCGCTCCGTTGCCGTTGGTTGGGCCGTATGCCACGCTCGTCGGTCCAACGACTACGGTCGCAGGGTCGCCGCGGGGTGGCCGCGAACCGTTCGCTTCGGGGCGACGGGCGTCGCGACGAAGTTCGAGAGCGAGGGAGTGCAACCGTGGCGAGGTTCACGAGGACGATCCTGGGCGGGCTGGTGTTCGCACTGGTCCTGGCGGCGTGCGACGCCGGCGACACCGTCGATCCGGATGACACGGCCGACCCGGCGGACGACGTCGACGAGGAGCCCGACGACGATCCGGCCGACGACACCGACGACGTCGACGAGGACGAGGCGGACGACAACGGTGCGGACGTCGCTGGCCTGTCGATCGGGTTCGCGGCGGAACCGGCCAGCCTGGACTTCTCCACCGACGACGGCGCGGCGATCCCCGAGGCGTTGCTGGTCAACGTGTACGAGCCGCTGGTCAAGATCGACCAGGACGGGGAGATCGTCCCCGTCCTCGCCGAGAGCTACGAGGTCAGCGACGACAACACCGTCTACGACTTCTTCCTCGAGGAGGGGGTGACCTTCTCCAACGGTGATCCGTTCGATGCGGAGGCGGTCGCGTTCTCGATCGAACGGGTGCAGGAGGACTGGACGATCGGGCTGGCCAGCCAGATGGACATCGTCGAGGACGTCGAGGTGGTCGACGACCTGCACGCCCGGGTGACCCTGGCGGAGCCGTCCAACAACTGGTTGTTCAGCATGACGACGCGGATCGGTGCGATGTTCTCCCCGGACGGCGTGGACGGGTTGGACGAGGAGGCGATCGGTACCGGCCCCTACCTGGTCGACGACTTCGCTCGTGGCGACCGCATCGACCTGGTCAGCAACGAGGACTACTGGGGCGAGGCGCCGGAGTTCGACGATGTGTCCCTGCGGTACTTCGCCGACCCCAACGCGCTCAACAACGCCATGCTCGCCGACGACATCGACCTGATCGGCACGGTGCAGGCGCCGGAGGGCTTGTCCCAGTTCGAGGACGACGACCGGTTCGAGATCATCGAAGGCACCAGCGAGGGCCAGGTCGTCCTGTCGTTCAACCACGACCGTGAGGTGTTCGAGGACCAGCGCGTCCGCCAGGCGATCCGCCAGGCGATCGACCGCGAGTCGGTCATCGAGACCTCCTGGGGTGGCTACGGCGAGTTGATCGGCTCGATGGTCCCACCGACCGACCCGTGGTACGAGGACCTCACCGACGTCCATCCCTACGACCCTCAGGCCGCCGAAGCCTTGCTGGAGGAGGCCGGTGCGGCCGACCTCGAGCTCGACTTCCGGGTCCCGAACCTGCCGTACGCCGTCAACGCGGCGCAGACGGTGCAGTCGCAGCTGGCTGCCGTCGGCATCGACGCGGAGATCGACCTGCTGGAGTTCCCGGCCGTCTGGCTCGACGAGGTGTTCACCGAGGGCGACTACGACATGTCGGTCATCAACCACGTCGAACCGCGGGACATCGCGCAGTACGGCAACCCCGACTTCTACTGGGCGTACGACAACCCGGAGGTCCAGGACCTGCTCGCGGAAGCCGACCGCGGTGACGAGGAGACGTTCGAGGAGAACTACCGCGAGGTGGCCCGGATCATCTCCGAGGATGCCGCCAGCGACTGGCTGTTCCTCGCCCCGAACCTGATGGTCGCCAACGAGCGCGTCGGCGGTGTGCCGGAGAACAACGTCGGCGAGATGTTCGACCTGACGGTGTTGGAACGCACGTGATCGACCTGGCCGCCCGCCGATGCTGGTCCAACTGACCAAACGAACCCTCGTGCTGCTCGTCAGCCTCGGGCTGGCGTCGGCGATGGTCTTCTGGTTCCTGTCGGTCCTGCCGGGTGATCCGGCTCAGGTCGCTCTCGGCACGGGGGCGACCCCCGAGGCCGTGGCCGAGATGCAGGAACGCTTCGGGACCGACCGGCCGCTCACCGTCCAGTACCTCGACTGGATCGGCGGGCTGTTCGTCGGCGACTTCGGGGTGTCCTACGTCACCGGTGCGACCATCGGTCCGCTGATCATCGATCGGCTCATGGTCAGCCTGTGGTTGGTCGGCGCCGGGATGCTGGTGGCGCTGGTGATCGCGGTGCCGCTGGGCACCCTCTCGGCGGTGCACCACCGGCGACCGCTCGGGACGGTGCTGGCCGGGGTCAGCCAGGTCGGTATCGCCATCCCCAACTTCCTGGCCGGCATCCTGCTGATCGGGCTGGTCGCGGTCAGCTGGCGGCTGCTGCCCGCCGGTGGCTGGGTGCCACCAGCTCAGGACCCGATCGAGTTCCTGCGGCGTCTGCTGCTGCCAGCCCTGGCGCTCGGCATCATCGAGGGGGCGGTCCTCGCCCGCTACGTCCGCTCGACCGTGCTCAACGTGCTGCGGGAGGACTTCCTGCGCACCGCTCGTGCCAAGGGGCTCACCCCGGCACGGGCGCTGGTCCGCCACGGGCTGCGCAACGCGGCGGTGCCGGTCGTCACCATCCTCGGGTTGCAGCTGGCCGTGCTGCTGGTCGGCGCCGTCGTCGTCGAGCGGGTGTTCGTCATCCCCGGCCTCGGCAGCCTGCTGCTGGACGGCGTCGCCAACCGCGACCTGTTGCTGGTCCAGGGCGTGGTGATGGTGCTGGTCCTGGCGGTGCTGGTGCTCAACTACCTCGTCGACGTGCTCTACACCGCGCTCGACCCACGGCTGCGGGCGGCCGCATGAGCGGGCCGCAGCCGCTGAGCGGACCCTCCGGGCAGGTGCCCGTGCCCGGGGAGGACGCCCCGCCGGGCATCACGAGGTCGCGTCGGAGCTTGCCGGCGTCGCTGCTGGTCGGCGCGACGTTGGTCGCCTCCATCGTCGTGGTCGCGTTGCTGTCGTTCGTCTGGACGCCGCACGACCCGCTGCTGGTCCAGGGCGCGCAGCGGCTGCAGGGCCCCAGCGGGGAGTTCTGGTTCGGGACCGACCGGTTCGGCCGCGACGTGTTCAGCCGGCTGATGTACGGCGCACGCACCACGTTGCTGGTCGGGGTGGTGGCGGTCGGGATCGCGGGGCTGATCGGTACCCCGCTCGGGGTGCTGATGGGCTCCAGCCCGCGGGTGCTCGGCGAGGTCGTGATGCGGTTCAACGATCTGCTGCTGGCGTTCCCCGCGCTGCTGCTGGCGGTGATGTTCGGCGCGGTGTATGGCTCGAGCACGCTGACCGCGATGGTCGCGATCGGGATCGCCACGATCCCGGTGTTCGCTCGCGTCGCCCGCAGCGGGACGTTGCAGGTGCTCTCCAGCGACTACGTGTTGGCGGCGCGATCGGCCGGTCGGACCAAGCTGGCGATCGCCGTGCGGCACGTGCTGCCCAACATCTCCGGGCTGGTGATCGTCCAGGCGTCGGTGTCGTTCGCCATCGCGGTGCTCGCCGAGGCGGCCCTGTCGTTCCTCGGGTTCGGGACGCAGCCACCGACCCCGTCGTGGGGCCGGATGCTGCAGGAGGCGCAGGAGCTGGTGGCGGTCCGTCCGGCGCAGGCGGTCGCCCCCGGCCTGGCGATCGCCTTGGCCGTGCTCGGCTTCAACCTCCTCGGGGACGGCCTGCGTGACCGGCTCGACCCGCGGTTGGACGACCGTCGGGGGACCGAGTGAGCGCGGACGCCCTGGCCGCCGCCCACCCACAGGACCCGAGCGTGTCCGTGCTGGAGGTCCGCGACCTGACCGTGGCCACGGGTGGGCACACCCTGTTGGAGGACGTGACCTTCTCGCTGGGACCGGGGGAGCGGGTCGGCCTGATCGGGGAGTCCGGGTCGGGGAAGTCCCTGACCGCTCTGGCCGTGATGGGGTTGCTGCCCGAGGGGCTCACCGCCGGTGGCACGGTCCAGTTGCGCGGGGTCGAGACCGACCTGCTCCGCATCGGTGAACGCGAACGCTCGGGCTTACGCGGTCGCCGCCTGGGCATGGTGTTCCAGGAGCCGATGACCGCGCTCAACCCGTTGATGCGCGTCGGCCACCAGGTCGCCGAGGTGCTGCGGATCCACGGGACCGTCGACGATCGCGAGGATGCGACGCGACGTGCCCAGCAGCTGCTGGCGGACGTGGAGCTGCCCGACCCGGTGCGGATCGCCCGGCGCTACCCCCACCAGCTCTCCGGTGGGCAGCGGCAGCGGGTCATGCTCGCGATGGCGCTGGCCAACGGCCCGGACGTGCTGATCTGCGACGAGCCGACCACGGCGCTGGATGTCACGGTCCAGGCACAGATGCTGCAGCTGATCGCTGCCGGCGTCGCCGACCGCACCTCCGGGCTGCTGTTCATCAGCCACGACCTGCCGGTGGTCGCGACCGTGTGCGAGCGGCTGCTGGTGTTGTACGGCGGGCGGATCGTGGAGGCCGGGCCGACCCATCAGCTGCTGACGCGTCCTCGCCACCCGTACACCGAAGGGCTGCTGGCTGCCTCCGATCTCGAGGCGGTCGACGATCAGGGACGGTTGCCGACGATCCCCGGCGCGGTGCCCCCGGACGGACGCTTCCCGAGCGGCTGCGTGTTCCGCAACCGGTGCCCGCGTGGCGACGAGGCGTGCACGGTCTGGCCGGGCTGGACCGGCCGCGAGGACCACGGTGTGGCCTGCTGGTACCCGAGCGGGGCACCGCATGGCTGAGCCGGAGGTGATCTACGACGTCCGCGACCTGGTCTGCCGGTTCCGGCAGCCACGGACCTCGCTGCGGCACCGCAGCCCGTCGTTGACGGCGGTCGATCGCGTCGACCTGCAGGTGACCGCTGGCCAGCGGTTCGGGCTGGTCGGTGAATCCGGGTCCGGCAAGTCGACCCTGCTGCGGTGCCTGGCCGCGCTCCAGCAGCCCACGTCCGGGTCGGTTCGGTTCCGTGGTCAGGAGCTGGTGGGCCGACGCGACCGACAGCTGAGGTTCCTCCGCGGCGACGTGCAGGTCGTCTTCCAGGACCCGATGGCGTCCCTGGATCCACGGATGCGGGTCCGCGAGCTGATCGCCGAGCCGCTGGTCGCCCAACGGGCGCCGGGCAGCCACGAGCGCGTCGACGAGCTGCTCGACGCCGTCGGGTTGCCCCGCGGATCGGCGTCGCGCTACCCACACCAGTTCTCCGGCGGCCAACGCCAACGCATCGCGATCGCCCGCGCGCTGGCGGTCCGTCCGTCGGTGCTGCTCGCCGACGAACCGGTCAGCGCCCTGGATGTCTCCGTCCGGGCGCAGATCCTCAACCTGCTCCAGGACCTGGTCGAACGGTTCGACCTCACGCTGGTGTTCGTCTCCCACGACCTCGCCGTGGTCCGGCACGTGTGCGACACGGTCGCGGTGATGCGGACCGGTCAACTGGTGGAACGTGGCTCGGCGGAGGCGATCGCCTCCGAACCGCAGCACCCCTACACCCAGGCGTTGGTCGCCGCGGTCCCGACGCTGCGACGGGCGCTGGACGGGGCGACACCCTCGACGCTGCTGCGCGACGTCCCGTCGGACACCGCGTCGGAGTCGCTCGTCCGGCGCGACCCGCCGGAGCCGTCATGACCGCCGCCCGATCCGATCTGCCGGATGCCGCCGCCCGATCCGACCTGCTGGAGCCCGCATGACCACCGCCGTCGACCAACCGCAGCCGGGGCCGACCAACTCGTTGGCCGACGTCGCCGGGGTTCGCGTCGGCCACCACACCGCGATCGGCGATGGGTGGTTGTCGGGCACCACGGTGGTGCTGTTGGGCCAGGACGGCGCGGTCGCCGGCGTCGATGTCCGCGGCGGGGGACCGGCGACCCGCGAGACCGACCTGCTCGACCCGACGGCTGCGGTCGAGCGGGTCCACGCGCTGGTGCTCACCGGCGGGAGCGCCTTCGGTCTCGCCGCCGCCGATGGGGTGATGGCGCGGCTGGAAGCTCGTGGCGTCGGTG
Organism: Nitriliruptoraceae bacterium; assembly: GCA_007120485.1. Taxonomy (GTDB): domain Bacteria; phylum Actinomycetota; class Nitriliruptoria; order Nitriliruptorales; family Nitriliruptoraceae; genus SKTG01. The sequence continues at coordinate 6,925 of SKNP01000165.1, read as the reverse complement.
TGCAGGTGGTCCAAGCGCCCGGGCCCGACGGCGTCGCCCCGCCTCCGGTCACCGTGCCGATCGTGCCGACGGCGGCGCTGTTCGACGTCGGTCGCGGTGGGGTGGCGAGCAACCGGCCCGATGCCGGCTTCGGGGCTGCAGCGCATGACGCCGCGGCAGCTGCCGGCGTCGGCCAGCCCGTCGCGTCCGGCAACGTCGGGGCGGGCACGGGGGCCGTCGCTGGTGGGCTGCGCGGTGGGCTCGGGACCGCCAGCGTGCGGCTCGCTGACGGCACCACGATCGCCGCGTTGGTCGTCTGCAACGCCGCCGGGTCGACCGTCGACCCGGTGACGGGCGAGCTCGCCGGCGCTCGCGTCGGGCTCGCTGGGGAGTTCGACCACCTGCGGCCGCCGGTGCCGGCGGAGCTCGAGGCGCACCTGGCCGAGATCGCGGGCGAAGCCAGCCTCAACACCGCCCTGGCCGTGATCGCGACCGACGCGACCCTGTCGAAGGCGCACGCTGCCAAGCTGGCGGGCGTCGGACAGGACGGGCTGGCGCGGGCGATCCGACCGGCCCACTCGATGATCGACGGCGACACCGTGTTCGCCGTCGCGACCGGCACCGGGTCGGGACCTGACTTCGTCCGGCTCCAGGCCATCCTGGCCGCCGGTGCTGACACCATCAGCCGGGCCACCGCCCATGCGCTGCTGGCTGCCACCTCGACGTCCACCCCGGCCGGCAGCTGGCACAGCTACCGCGACCGGTTCCCCTCGGCGGTGGGTGGCTCACCGACCACCGCCACACAGACCCAGGAGAGTGCAACGTGAGCTATGAGCAGCTGTTCCGGCTGGACGGCCGGCGCGCCGCCGTCGTCGGCGCCGGCGCCGGGATCGGTCGGGAGGCCGCGCTGGCGCTGGCCGCCCACGGCGCCGAGGTGCTCTGCCTCGACCGTGACACCGATGCCGCGACGGCCACCGCGCAGGCGGCACGGGACGACGCGGGAGCGCAGGCCACCGGGGCGCACCTGGACCTGGTCGACGGCGCGCAGATCGCGGCCGTCGCCGAGGAACACGCCGACGTCGATGTGCTGGTCTTCACCCCCGCGATCAACGTCCGCAAGCGGCTGCTCGACTACGAGCGTTCGGAGTTCGATCGGGTCGTCGATCTCAACCTGCGGGGCGCGTTCGACCTGATCCGCTCGTTCGGTCGCACCATGGTGGCCCGTGGCGGCGGCAGCATCATCGGGTTCTCCTCGATCCGCGCCCAGACCGTGGAGCCGGGCCAGGGCGTGTACGCCGCCACCAAGTCCGGCCTGATCCAGTTGTTGCGCACCGCGGCCGCTGAGCTCGGCCCACAAGGGGTCCGCTGCAACGCGATCGCGCCCGGGATCGTGGAGACGCCGCTGACCGCGCCGATCACCCAGGATCCGGACTGGTACCAGGCCTACGCGTCCAAGACGGCGCTCAACCGGTGGGCGCAGCCGAGCGAACTGGCCGGTGCGGTGGTCTACCTCGCGTCGGACGCGAGCAGCTTCGTGACCGGCAGCGTGGTCACCGTCGACGGCGGCTGGACCGCGATCGACGGCCGGTTCGAACCACCGGCCTGACCCGCAGAGACGAGCGACGCGAAGCCGCGAGGCGACGAGGGAGCCCGCACCGTGACCGATCTGGCAGATCTGCCGGCGACCGACCTGCTGGTCGGCTACCGCGAGGGGACGTTCTCGCCCGTCGAGGTGGTCGACGCCGTCCACGCCCGTATCGAGGCGGTCGAGCCCACCCTGCAGGCACTGTACGCACCCGACCCGGACGGGGCTCGCGCTGCGGCCCGAGCCAGCGAGCGGCGCTGGCAGGCGGGGGAGCCCCGTGGCCCGCTGGACGGGGTGCCCATCACGATCAAGGAGAACATCGCGACCCGCGGTACCCCGGTGCCGGGCGGGACGGCGGCGACGCGCCTGGTGCCCGCCACGACGGACGGGCCGCCCGCCGAGCGCACCCGGGCGGCGGGAGCGGTGCTGTTGGCCAAGACCACGATGCCGGACATGGGGATGCTCTCCTCAGGACGGTCGAGCTTCCATCCGTTGACCCGCAACGCGTGGAACCCGGAGTGGAACCCCGGCGGCTCGAGCGCCGGGGCAGCAGCAGCCGCGGCAGCCGGCTACGGCCCGCTGCACATCGGCAGCGACATCGGCGGGTCGGTGCGGCTGCCCGCCGGGTGGTCAGGTCTGGCCAGCCTCAAACCCAGCTGGGGGCGGGCCCCGACCGACCCGCCCTACTACGGCCGGGCGCCCGGCCCGATGACGCGCACGGTCGCCGACGCCACGCTGCTGCTGTCGGTGCTGTCCGGGCCCGATGAGCGCGACCCGACCAGCCTCCCGTCGCAGGAGCTGGACCTGAACGTCGACGACGTCGAGGTGGCGGGCTGGCGCGTCGCGGTCCTGCCCGACGCGGGCTGCGGTCTGCCCGTGGATGCGCAGGTCGGTGCGGCGGTGGACGCCGCGGCCGTGGTGTTCGCGGACGCTGGCGCGACCGTCGAGCGGATCGACCCGTTCTTCGACCGGGAGATGCTCGACGACCTCGACCTGCTCTGGCGGGTCCGTGGCTGGGCGGAGTTCACGGCCCTGGACCACGACCGGCAGCACGCCGTCCTGCCCTACATCGCGGACTGGTGTCGCGGCGGCGCGGACGTACCGGGCGTGGTGGTGATGCGCTGTCTCAACCGGATGCTGGAGGTCGGCCAGGCGACGCTGGCGGCCACGTCCACCTACGACCTGGTGCTGTCGCCGGTGGCGCCGGTGCCGACCTACCCGGCCGAGTGGCACGCCCCGACCGACGACCACACCCGCACGATGGAACACATCGCCTTCACCGTGCCGTACAACTTCTCCCATCAGCCTGCGGCGACCGTCAACGCCGGGTTCACCACCGAGGGCAAACCGATCGGGGTGCAGCTGGCCGCACGCCGCTTCGCTGATGACACGGCGTTGGCCGCCGCCGCGTTCTTCGAGCGGGCCCGTCCCGCTGCGGCCGCACCGACGTGGCCGCCGCCCGCGCTCGGGTTGGGGTGACCTGGACGGACGGTGGCTGGCTCGTGCTGGGGCTACATCCGCGCGCCGGCGTCGATCGCGGCGGGGTTCGCCGTCGGAGGGCTCGGTAACGCGAGGATGACGTCGAACGATGGGTCGCCGGCCGTGGCGGTCGCGCCGTTCGGGCCGATGACCGCCCGAACGTCCAGCCCGGCACGCGAGGCGAGGTCGCGGAACCCGCTCTGGGTGTACCAGTGGAGCCGCCACGGTCGTTCAACGACCTCGACCTGACCGTTCGGCGTGTGAAGCTCGTAGCGAAGCTGCGTGGTCTGGACCCGCGCGGTCTCGTCACGATCCTGGGCGACCGCGGTCACGTGCATGTGCTCACCCTCGGGCGTGGTGTGCGTCTTCGTGGTGCCGATCGTCTCCGGTCGGGCCGGCTCGGGCACGAACAGCGGGATGCGAGCCAACCCATCCGCGGTGAGGTGGTCCCGGATCCGTTCGAGCGTACGACGCGCCGCGTGGTCGTCGGGGAGCAGGGTGAAGGTCGGTCCGGCGAGGAAGATCGCCCGGTAGGCACGGGGCAGATCCATCTCCTCCATCGCCTGGTGGTAAACGGTCACCTCCAGGCTGCGCGCGGCTGCGGCGGCACGGCAGCGTGCGAGCATGTCGGCGGAGCTGTCGAGCCCATCGACATCCAGCCCACGTTCCCGGAGCCCGAGCAACGGATCGCCGTCACCGCAGCCGAGTTCGAGCGCCGGCTGTCCTGCCTGCGCGATGAAGCGCGCGCAGGGTCCCACGTCGTCATCGATACGCCCACGCAAGGGTCCGTAGAGGCGCGACACGAGGCCGGTGTAGAACTGGGCCGGATCGATACCGCAGAGCCCCCTGCCGGATGCTGTCCGTCCCGTCAGGCTACGCGACGGTCGCCGCCGACTCCTGGTTCCCCACGGTGACCGACGGGGACGGCAGCCACCTGCTCGGACGCGTGCAGCGGTAGCCAGGGTGGACCGGAGGGGCCGATCCAGCCCGAGCCCTGCGGCCGATGTCGGCGGTGTCGGGAGTTTCGGTGCTCTCGGCAGGGGCGTACAGTGAGGTTCGGGATCCGATCGGTGTTGACCGATGGATCCGGTCTGGGGGCGAGTGACCGCATGTCCACGAGGGTGGAACCTGGCGCGAACGTCTCGGCTGGGCAGTACGCACATCTGGCCGGGTTCTTCGCGACCCGGACGGATCTGGTGGCGAACGTCGTGGACTTCGTCACCCCCTCGTTACGTGACGTCGACAATGCAGCGGTCGTGGTCGCGACGCCAGACCACCAAGCGGGCATCGTCGCGGCACTGACCGCCGCAGGGATCGACCCGGAGTCCGACCGGTGCGTGTTCCTGGACGTCGATGCGGTGCTGGCGTCCATCCTGCACGACGGCGCGGCGGATCGGGACCGGTTCCGGGCCACGGTGGACGGCGCGCTCGACGAGCACCTCCAAGCGGGCCGTCACGTCCGTGTCTACGCCGAACTCGCTGGCCGACTGTGGGAACGTGGCGAGGTGACCCCGGCGATGCACGTCGAGGAGTTGGCCGACGAACTCGCCCAGGACCGACCGTTCGTCCTGATGTGTGCCTACCCGACGGCACTGTTCGGCGATCAGGATGCCGATGCCGCAGCGCTGCAGAAGGTCTGTGATGCGCATACGGGGCTCGTCCACGGCGATCCGTTCCGGTCCGAGGTGCCGCCCGGACGCGCGCACCTCGGCCAGGTCCTCCAGCAAGAAGCCGTCGCGCGCGCCGTGGACCACCAGGCGGTGCGTCGCGAGCGAGCTGCGCTTCGAAGGGAGCTGCGCGACGCCGCGAACCGGGCACGAGCCCGGCAAGACTTCACGGCGACGATCGTCCACGACATCCGCACACCGACCACGGTGATCTCGGGCCTGACCGAGGTGCTGCAGGAGCGCAGAGCCGAGCTCGATCCGGCGCGGCTCGCGGACTTCCTGGCCACGATCATGCGCAACACCGAGCGCATCGAACGTCTCCTCGATGACATCCTCACCGTCGCGCAGCTCGAGTCGGACCGGTTCCGCTACGACCTCGCCCCCGTCGACCTTCCTGCCCTCGTCGGCGAGGTCGCGACCGAGATCCGCCAGACCCGAGGCCGGACCGTCGAGGTCTCCGCAGACCCAGATCTGCCGCCGGTGCTCGCTGACGCCGACCGTCAGGTGCAGGTCCTGCACAACCTGCTGTCGAACGCCGCGAAGTTCTCACCAGCTGGCACGCCCATCTCCGTGGGGATCGAACGTCGCAGGGATCGCTTGCTGGTCCACATCAGCGACCAGGGGCGCGGCATCGCCGCCCCTGAGCTGAACCGGTTGTTCGAGCCCTTCGCCCGCCTCGAGAGCCACGAGTCCGACAAGGTCAGTGGCACCGGCCTGGGTCTGTACGTCACCAAGATGCTCGTCGAGGGCCAGGGGGGGACCATCGACATCGCCAGCACGGCAGGTCAGGGCACGACCGTCAGCTACAGCGTCCCCGTCGCGCACACCGGCTGACACCGCCGGTCGGTACGTGGCAACCGGACCGAGCCGAGGGTTGTGGAGCTGTGGGATGGTGACGCGACCGCGCACCTGACCCGGATCTAGCTGTCGGGGTCTCGCCGTGCGCAGGCGCCGCCGTCCGCATCCGCCAGCTCGCCCAGCGTGGCGAGTGCCAACCCGACCGCCGCGGCGAGATCGTCCGTACGGCCCACCTCGACGAGTGCGTCCGCGTCCTCGCCGAGGCGCGCCCGCATCGCGTCACGGGCCTCCTCGAGCCGCCGACGTTCGGGACCGAACGTCGGTCGCGTGGCCGTGCTGACCGCCCCGAGCAGACGCGCCGCCGGCGCGTGGGCTCCGAGGCGGGTGAGCAGCTCGATGAGGTTGCGCAGGGTGGTCCATTGGTGCGTCTCATCGCCGACACGGTCCCAGTGGCGGATCAGCCGCTCGAAGCCGGGGACGGCGTCAGCGGGGTCCGCCACCCTGGCCCTCAGCGAGCTGGCGGTCAGGCGGGCGACGCCTGCGCCCATCCGCCAGCCGGCACGGTCCGCTACCTCGACCATCCGATCGACCAGCTCGAGGGCCCGCTGTGGCTGTGACTCCGCCAGCAGCTCGCCTTCGGTGAAGTCGCACCAGGCGGCGACCATGGGCACCCGCGTCGCGGATGCTTCGCGTCGTACGGCGTCGATGAGCTCCAGGCCCTCGTCGAGGTGGCCCAGGTAGCCGATGATCATGCTCTGGCTCATGCGGCTGTGCAGCACGGTGAAGTCGTCTCCGACGCGGCGTGCCAGGTCCTCCGCGGTCCGGAAGTGCGCCAGCCCGGCGTCCAGCTCGCCGCGGTAGAGGTGCAGGTCGCCCAGCACCTCGTGTGCATGGCGGGCGACCGGGTCGTCGGGCGGATCGCGGAGCAGGTCCGCCACGCCGTCGAGGTCCCCCCGGTAGAGGCGGTTGAGGGCGACGACGGCAGCGACGGCCGGCGTCAGGGGATGGTCGACCCGTTGTGCCATCGGCAGGGCTCGCTCGGCCCAGACGCCGACGTCCGCGCGCAACCGGTGGTAGACGACCAGGTACGGCGCGACGGCGATGCGCACCACCGCGTCGACGTCGCCCAGCTGCTGGGCGTGGCCGTGCGCTGCCTCGAGGTTGGGGAGCTGCCGGTCGAGCACGTCGGCCCACGCAGACTCGTCGGGTCCGCGCAGGCCCTGGTCGATGCGCTCGGCGAGGTCGACGTGGGCACGCACGAACCGCTCGACGGTCCGGCGGTGCACGTCGGAGGCGGCGAGCCGATCGCTCGTGAAGGTCCGCACGGTCTCGAGCAGGTGGAAGCGGGCGGGACCGCCATCGCTCACCCGGTGCACCAGCGAGCGATCGACGAGGTCGACGACGCGGCCGGGGACGT
>SKNP01000468.1 GCA_007120485.1 Nitriliruptoraceae bacterium | reverse complement strand
GTCACTGGGCAGGAGACGAGGACTCCACCTGGGAGGCCTACCGAGCCTCGATCACGGCGGGGCTCACCGCCGGGGTGTCGGGGATCGTCTACTGGGGCTGGGACCACGGTGGCTTCTCCGGGGAGATACCCGACGCGGAGCTGTACCTGCGCACCGCCGAGCAGGCCTGCTTCTGCCCGATCATGCAGTACCACGCGGAGTACAACCATCACCGCGAACCCAAACGAGACCGGACCCCGTGGAACATCGCGGAACGCACCGAGGATCCACGGGTGGTGCCCCTCTACCGGCGGTTGACGACGCTACGCGCACGGCTCGTCGACGAGCTCGACACCCAGACCCGGCGAGGGATCGAACGGGGCCTACCGCTGATGCGGGCACTGTGCCTACAGTGGCCCGACGATCCGCAGGTGTGGGAGCACCCCCAGCAGTACCTTCTCGGGGATGACCTGCTGGTCGCGCCGGTGACCGAACCTGGTGTGGAACGTCAGGACGTGTACGTCCCGAGGGACACGTGGATCGATCCGTGGACCTCGACCGAGGTGACGGGACCGACCACGATCACCGTCGACGCCGAGCTCGGACGCCCTTCGGTGTTGGTCCGCGCAACCGCGGCTGACCGCTTGCTGCCGCTGTTCGCTGATCTGCCGGGATGATGGCACGGCGACCGCGCAGCAGAGCCGAGGAGCCAAGCTGTCATGGAGCCCGAGCAGTTCGACCGGTTCACTGCACGGTTCACCCTGTGGGCGCAGGACACCCCGGAGGTCATCGGTCTCGTCGCCGTCGGTTCGAGCGCCGGGACACACCGACGGCCCGATCGCTGGTCCAATCACGACCTGCTGGTCGTGGCCCGACCCGGCGCAACCGAAGGGATCCGCTCGTCCACGACGTGGCTCCCTGACCACGACCGCGTCGCCGTGGCCTTCAACGAACCTGACCACGGCCTGACAGCGATCTACGACGACGGCCACCTGATCGAGATCGCGGTGGCAGAACGCACCGACATCGACTGGTTCCGAGCCGACAGCTACCGGGTCCTCATGGACGACGGCGAGGTCGCCGCCATGCTCGAAGCCTCGGAGGGACGCGGAGGCGATACGGCGTCCACCGAGACCGGCGCACTGGCGGCGTACCACCGCCTCCTGAAAGAGCTGGTGATCGCACTCGGCCGCCTCGGCCGCGGAGAACTCTTCTCTGCACACCAACACCTCCACGGTGTCGCACTGCCCCATCTGCTGACGCTGATCCAGAGCTGTGCGTCGCCCCGGCGGCCCGACGTCCTCGACCCCTACGACCCGAGCCGTCGCTTCGAGATCGCCTACCCGGGCTTCGCGACGACGCTCACGGAGGGCCTCAGCGAGCCCCGGTCAGTGGCCGCGGCGATCCTCGACATCCTCAGAACGTCCATCATCGGACACCTCAACGGCGCGAGCCAGGACCACCTGCGACCTGTGGAGAACCTGCTCACGCAGTTGTCGCCCGAGAAGGACCCCCAGGCGACCGTGAGGTGAGCCCGATGGACGGCGTCCGGGCGACCGACGTTCGGGCCGTGCGGGCCGCACCGGTGTCTGGCTGACCACCCGACCCGTGGTGGCGTGCATCCGACATCGCTTGGCCGGTCGGGTGCCCAACGATGGTGCCGTTCACGGCCGGGTTGGGGGGACGTCGGCTCGGCCCTGCACGTCGCCCGGCGGGAACCGCTTCTCGTTGCGGTCGAGCTTGCCCTCGGCCGCGGCCGCGAGGTCGACGTCGAGCACGTCGGCGAGGCGTGCCAGGTAGATGAACACGTCAGCCAGCTCATCCTCGACGTCGTTGGCCCGGTCGCCGCGCATCACCTCCGACGCTTGTTCGGGCGTGAGCCACTGGAAGATCTCCAGCAGTTCACCGACCTCGCCGGCCAACGCCATGGCGAGGTTCTTGGGTGTGTGGAACTGGCCCCAGTCACGCTCCGTCGCGAACGTGCGCAGCTGCGCCTGCAGGTCGGTGATGGTGTCGTCGCTCACGGTGCCTCGTCGTAGTCAGCGTCGGCTTCGGCGGCGAGCTCGAGCGCGATGCGGTCGAGGCGGCTCTCGACGAAGTCCCGCGTCTTCTCGTCGGTGAAGTACACGTAGCAGCCCTTCAGCCCGCGGGACAGCAGCACCCTGTAGGTGTTCTTCACCAATCGGGTGAACTCCTCCTCGCTGGTGCCACGCTTGAGCCCACCGTCGTAGGAGAACTCGCGACGCCCCACCCATCCCTTCCGCGGCCGGTACACCAGGTCGTCACCGAAGATGACGCCGGCGTAGTCGAACTCGAACCCTTGCGCGGTGTAGATGCAGCCCACCTGGTCGATGCCGCCCGGCTCACTCGCCCAGAAGTGCGACTTGGGGATGCCCTCGGCCAGCCCGGTCGCGTTCGGCCGAGCGTTCCAGGGACGGCTCCAGTCGCCGAGCTGTACGTCGTCGGCGAGCGTGCCGTCCTCCCGCGGCTCCGACCAGCGCCAGCAGTACCCGGCGACCAGCCGGGCGCTGTAGCCCTCGTCCGCCCGCGCCCGGATCATCGCATCGAGCTCCTCCGGCGAGTCCACGATGTCGAACTCGAACCCGTCCGTCCCACCCCACAACGAGCTGTCGGTCCGCCGGATGTCCAAGGTTCGCTCGACCCAGCGGACGTAGGCGTCCGAGCCACCGCAGCGGAACTGCGCCTCGAGGTCGTACTCGTGCACCTCGGCGTCGCGGTCATCGGCCAACCGTTCGATGTCGTCGCTGTTGCCGATCTCGTCGCGCTTGACCGCCTGCATGTCGTCGATGAAGAACACCGCGACGCGCGCCACCGACAGCAGCTCGTCGATCTGCGGGCGGTCCGGGTCGATCGCGTCCTTCTTGCGGAACCGGTCCCATGAGTGCTTGCGGATCCGGTGGGCTTCGTCGCAGATCAGGACGTCGAGGGTGTCGTCCTCCGCGTTGAGGTAGGAGTTGAAGAACCGGAACAGTCCGCTCGCGCGGGTACCGACGCGCTTGCGGACGGTGTTGGTGAACGCGGCCGAGCCGGTCGCGTGGTGGACCACGTAGTCGTTGGCCGCGAGCTCGGCGACGAGGTTCAGCGCGATCACCGACTTGCCGGTGCCCGGACCACCGCGGATGACGAACACCGACTTGGTACCCAGATCGCGGGACTCGGCGACCTTCGCGAGGATGGTCTTGAACACCACCTGTTGCTCGTCGAGGAGCACGTAGGACGGCTCGCCCTTGATCATCGCCGCGGTGTGGTC
>SKNP01000071.1 GCA_007120485.1 Nitriliruptoraceae bacterium | reverse complement strand
GGCGGCCGTCAGGCGATCGGGCGGGCCAGGTGATCGTTGAAGCGTGCCACGAGCTTGTGCATGTGGTCGGCACGGATCTCCGCGAGGCGGTGGCGTTCGCGGGTCTGGATGACCTCGATCGTCAGGTCGAGCTCCTCCGTCATGACGTCGATCTCCGCGCCGAGGTCCATCTCCGGCAGGAACTGCAACCACACGCGGGCGGTCTGGTGGTACAGCCCGTCGTGGATCCACCGCAACGTGTCGCTGGAGAACAGCTCCAGCATCCGGTCGTGGTAGCGGTTGTAGAGCCGACCGAGCTGCCGTGGGGTGCCGACCTGCGGCAGCTCCGTGCGGATGGCGCGCAGGTCGTCGACCAGCGCGGACGGCGCCGGCAGGTCGACGAAGTCGCCCACCAGTTCGGCCATCTTCAACCGGACCGCCCACACGTCGCGGATGCGTTTGGTGTCGATCACGGCCACGGTCGCGCCGCTGCCGGGACGCTGTTCGACGAGGCGGTCGTGGTGCAGCCGCCCGAGGACCTCGCGGATGGGGGTCCGGCTGACGCCGTACTCCTGGGCGAGGGATTCCTCGGTCAGACGGGTCCCCGGTGCCACCTCCAACAGGCTGATCCGCTCCCGCAGGTCGCGGTAGATCTCCCCCGTCCTCGGCCTGGTCACCTGCCCCGTCACGTCGGTGCTCACCTACCCTGTTCGCCTCGCGGTCGACTCACCGTGCGGGACCCTAGCGGCCCACCCCCGAGCTGCATACATCTTGTATACAAGCTGGACACTGGTCGGTGGGCTTCCTAGTCTTGCCGCTTGCGACGTCGCCGGTGAGGCGTCGACGCGACACCGACCGAGTGGCGTCCCCCCCGGACGCGCGCCCCGGTGCCCCACCCGCAAGTACGGCTCGCAAGGCTCGTACGGCGGTGTGGTCGCCCGGTCGGATGGCGCGGATCACCGGTGACGGACCTCGCATCCCACGCGACGACAAGGACGACCAGATGACCTCACGAACCTCCCGACGCTGGCTGCGGCTGACCGCAGCGGGTGCAGGTGCCGCCCTGCTCCTGGCCGCGTGCGCCGGCGCTGAAGACATCGAGGCGGACGTCGACGACGACCTCGTCGAGGACGACGACGCCGACGAGGACGACGACGTCGAGGACGACGTCGACGACGATGCGGATGACGCTGACGAGGCCGACGACGACGCCGACGCCGCTGACGGGCTGCTCGGGGAGTTGCAGGAGGCCGGCTCGGCCACCATCGGCATCGCCAACGAGGTGCCCTACGGCTTCGAGGACGAGGACGGCAACATCACCGGTCAGGCACCGGAGATCGCCTACGAGGTCCTCGCCGAGCTCGGTATCGACGACGTCGATGCGGAGATCGTGGAGTTCGGTGCGCTGATCCCGGGCCTGCAGGCGGGGCAGTTCGACCTGATCTCGGCCGGCATGTTCGTCACGCCCGAGCGCGCCGAGCAGGTCATCTTCGCCGACCCGGACTACTGCGTGACCTACGGGCTCGCCGTCGAGGCCGGCAACCCGATGGGGCTGTCCGACTTCCAGTCGATCACCGACGAGGGCGCGACGATCGCGGTCCTCTCCGGCGCGGTCGACGAGGACTACGTCAACGACGCCGGCATCCCGTCCGACCAGGTCGAGCTGTTCGGTGACGTCAACGACCAGTACGAGGCGCTCCAGGCCGGTCGCGTCGACGCGGTCGGTGGGACGTTCCTGACCGTGGTCGAGCAGACCGAGGCCAGCGACGAGATCGAGGCCACCGAGTCGTTCTTCCCGACCGACGTGGATGGCAACGAGATCCCGGGTTGCGGCGCGTTCGCGTTCGACGACCAGGAGTTCCGCGACGCGTTCAACGACGTGCTCGATGACCTCAAGGAGGAGAGCCGCGTCGTGGAGATCACGACCGGGTTCGACTTCCCCGAGGAGGACGTCACGCGCGCCTTCGATTACACCGTCGACTCGCTCGTCGAGGAGATGGAAGCCGTCGAGTAGACCGCTTCGTCGTCGGGTCGGGTGGCATCTGCGCTGCCCGGCCCGACGGACGGTGGACTAACGTCCACGGGGTCGGTGATCTGACCCCAGCCGGGCCTGGGACGAGCGGAGCGGACGCGTGGACCTGATCCTCACCCCGAACCAGTACGCCTCGCTCTGGATCGGCGTGCAGGTCACGGTGCAACTGCTGCTGTGGTCGTTCGTCGTCGGGGTCGTGCTCTCGCTGATCTTCGGCCTCATGCGACTGAGCGAGAAGCGGTTCCTGCGCGGCTTCGCGCTGTGTTACGTCGAACTGTTCCGGGGCATCAGCTCGATCGTCCTGCTGTTCTGGTTCGCCTTCGCGCTGCCGATCCTGTTCGACATCGGGCAGCCGTCCCGGGTGGTGATGGCCGTACTCGCCCTCGGTGCCAACATGGGGGGCTACGGCGCGGAGATCGTGCGCGGCGCGATCCTCTCGGTCCCCAAGGGCCAGCACGAGGCCACGACCGCGCTCAACCTCAGCGGTTACCACCGGGTCCGCCACGTGATCCTGCCGCAGGCGCTGCCGGTGATCCTGCCGCCGTTCGGCAACCTCACGATCGAGATCCTCAAGGGCACCGCGTTGGTGTCGCTGGTGGGCCTGCGTGACCTGACCTTCTCCGCGGACATCCTGCGCACCGCCCGGACCCAGATGGAGGTCCCCATCGGGGTCCCGGAGCTGTTCATCAACGTGTTGATCATCTACTTCGTGCTCGCGCAGATCGTCAGCTTCACGTTCCGCCTGTTCGAGCGCATCGTGTCCTCACGCTACGAACAACGGACCGGACGCTCGGCCGTCGACACCTCGCAACCGACCGGACCAGCGGCAGCCTCTGCTGGCGCGTCGGGAGGCCTCTAGATCATGTCGATCGATCCCGGTATGCCCGGCCCCGTCGACGAGAAGGACGGAGGGCCACGCACCGACGCCGACCCCGATGCCGGGGGCACGGCGCGTGGGGTACGCGTCGGTGGTGTCCTCATCACCTGGAAGGGCGGGCTCGCCCTGGTGGCGGCGTTGGCCGCCCTGTTCGTGGTGGTGCGGTTCGGTGGCGGCTCCCAGCGGTTCGAGACGCGGATCTTCCGCGACCCGGACGTCCGCTTCGACTTCGAGTTCATGTTCGCCTACGTCCCGGACTTCCTCCGGGCGCTGTGGGTGACCTTCCAGGCCACGGTGGGCGGGTTCGCGCTGGCGGTGGTCATCGGGTTGTTCCTGGCGCTGTTGCGCCGGTCCCGCCTGAAGATCCTCAAG
>SKNP01000009.1 GCA_007120485.1 Nitriliruptoraceae bacterium | reverse complement strand
GGCGATCCCGAGCACGACCGCGACCAGATCAGCGATGGCGTCGTCGGTCACCTGATCCATCACGGTCGCCCGGGCGATCGCGAAGCCAGCGAGCCAACGGGCGTCGAGGCCGGTCGCGCCGGCGCCGTTGTCGGTCGGCTCATGCGGGTGTGCCGGCGGTCGATCGCGACCGTCGATCTGATCATCCTGGGGCCGGTCCATCGCCACCCTGACGCGGGTCCGCGTTGCCGCCCCGGCGGGGGAGATCCCGATCCGAGCCCGGTTGACCCGGTGCATCGTGCGGTGCGGGTGTGCAGGGGCGACAGGTGCAGACGTCCCATCAGTGGTCGCGCGGTTCGCGGGCGAGCTTCCGACCGGAACGTGCGCTGGCGCGAGCCTCGCTTGCGCATCGGGCCGGCGCGGCGCACGGTCTTCCATGGCCGGTGACGATAACTGCCTGCACCAGCCGCGGCCGGGATCCAGCGACCGGGAAGGCAGCACCCACGCATCGAGCTGTACGGGAATGAGGTACGGGTATGCGGTCTGGACCTATCTCGCTGTTACTCGTCGACCATCACCGGATGATCCGGGAGGGCATCCAGGTGATGGTCGGGATCGATCTACAGGTCGTGGGCGCGGTCGATTGTGCCGCAGAAGCGACGGAGGTGGCCGCGCGGTGTCGGCCGGACGTGGCGCTGATCGGGCTCGACCTACCCGACGGCGGCGGCATCGAGCTGATCCGTGTCCTCCACCACGATCACCCGAACCTGCGGATCGTCGCGCTCAGTCCGATCGCTGATGATCGGACCTTCTTCGAGGCCGTGGTCGCCGGCGCGGTCGGCTACCTCGTCGAGGACATCGAGGCGGACGCGCTGGTCGATGCGCTGTGTCTGGTCGCAGGGGGAGCGTCCCTCATCAGCCCTGAGGTGATCGACGATCTGCGCGCCCGACGCAGGCAGCTCCCGGCCGACAGCGAGCTGATCCGGGCCCTGACGGGGCAGGAGCGGCGCATCCTCGCCATGGTCGTCGACGGGGCGACCAACAACGAGATCGCCATCCGGCTCGGCCTCGCCGAGAAGACCGTACGCAACTACATGTCGAACATCCTCGGGAAGGCGGGTGCCCGCAACCGCACCGAGCTGACCGCCAACGTCGTCCGGGCATCAGCGGTGGCGAGCCCGGGGGCCGCCGAACGTCCGTCGCGCAACGGTGGCCGGCACGCGCCGAGCCACAACGCATCGACGGTCCCACGGACGATCGACATCGCCGCCGCTGAGCAGGTCCGGCAGCTGGGGATCCCATCACGGTCAGGTTCCCGTAAGGTCATCCTCTAGGCTCACCCGGCGGGATCCGATCCCGATGCACCGACGGGCGGATATAGGGGTGGTGCCTCGTGCACATCATCTACGTCGATGAGTCCGGGGACACCGGTGCTCGTCCCCGCGGAGCGTCGCCCATCTACGCGCTCGGATCGGTCGTCGTACCGGCCGTTCGATGGAACGAGGTCCTCGAAGAGGTCGTTGCGTTCCGCCGTCACCTCGCGGAGCGGTTCGGCGTCCCCATGCGCGCGGAGATCAAGGCCGCGTGGCTCCTGCACGGCAGCGGTGACCTGCGGCCACTGGGCCTCAGCCCGGGAACCCGACGGGCGATCTACGAGCTCCACCTGAAGCTGCTCGCGTGGGTCCAACTGGAAGCGTTCGCGGTCGTGCTGCACAAGCCAGCGGACCGACACCCGCGGACCGATCCGAGCGAACTGGCCTGGACGACGTTGTTCCAGCGGTTGGAGGCCTTCGCCGCTCGCCGAGAGGGGCCGCTGTCGGTGATCCATGACGAAGGCGACAACGCCAGGATCCGCAAGCACGCCCGCCAGCGCACCCGGTACGGGTTCTCCGGGGGTGTGTACGGGGCGCAACGTCATCCCGAGCGCAGCCGGATCGTGGAGGACCCGCACCCGAAGCGCTCCGGGGAGTCCTACCTCGTCCAGTTCGCTGACCTGGTCGCGTACGCGTCGGCCGCGGCGATCCGGCCGTCGGCAGGGTCGGCCGGGAAGGTCGTCGACGGGAGGACCTACGCCCTGCTCGGTGACGCCCGCCTCACGGAGGTGACCGGACTCCGGCCACGGCACGCCGAGCGGTCGATCGTCCTACGTGACGACCTCTAGGCATGACCGGCGAGGGAGATGGTTCCCCCCGGCACAAGGCCGGGGGGTGGGGGAGACCAGCCCCACGCTCAGGCGTGGTTGAGCCTCCACCGGTGACCGTAAGTGGTCGTTCGGCCACCGTCAAGAACATCACCGTGCAGAAGGTCTCGGTCAGGTGATCGACGCCGCGTAGATGCTGTCGATGGTGCGGTCGAGGACCGCGTCGAACTCCTCATCGCTCTGGTCGGCGGCGAGGTCGGCGATCAGCGCCCGGGAGAAGCTCGCGCTCAGGCCAGGGTTGCGGCTGAGTCGTTCGTTGGCCTCCTCGCGGGAGTAGCCGCCGGACAGGGCGACGACCCGCAGCACCTTGGGGTGGTCGATCAGCGGCGTGTAGAAGCCGTCCACGGTCGGGATCGACAGCTTGAGCATCACCTGCTGGCCATCGTCGAGGCCGTCGAGTCCGTGGAGGATGTCGTCGCGGAGCTGTTCCTCGGACCGTTCCTTGTCCGGGCTGTGGATGTCCACCTCCGGCTCGAGGATCGGGACGAGACCGGCGGCGAGGATCTGGTGGCCGAGCTCGAACTGCTGCTCGACGATCCGCCCGATGCCGTCGGTGTGGGCCTCCTTGATGACCGAACGCATCTTCGTGCCGAAGACGTCGTTGGCTTTCGCCCGTGCCAACAGCTCGTCCAGGCCGGGGATCGGTTTCATCAGCTGGACCCCGTCGACGGGGTCCTCGAGCCCCTTGTCGACCTTGAGGAAGGGCACGACCTGCTTGACGTCCCACAGGTACCGCGCGCTCGGCTGCCCCTCGATCTGGCGATCCATCGTGCCTTCGAACAGGATGGCGCCGACGATCCGCTCACCGGTGAAGGCGGGGCTGGTGATGATGCGCGTCCGCATCTGGTGGACCTGGTCGAACATCTCCTCGTCGGTCCCGTAGGCCGACTCGGGCACGCCGTACTGGGCCAGCGCCTTGGGCGTGCTGCCCCCGCTCTGGTCGAGCGCCGCGATGAAGCCGCGGCCGGTGGCGATCTTGTCGTACATCCCGGTGGGCATGGGCGGTTCCTGTTGGTCGTGGGTCGAAGCGTGCACGGACGCCCCGGACACTACGGGTGACGGTCCGCATCCTCAACGGCCAGAGGTCC